>NZ_JBEXUX010000010.1:0-193215 GCF_040629175.1 Embleya sp. NPDC005971
GTTTCTCTTTCGCGTCTCCAGCTTAGCACACCGTTTCGGCGGCTTCGCTTTCCTCGCTTTCGGCTTCCACCGCGTTTCCGCGCTTTCCGCCTTCCGGACTCTAGCAGATCCTGCGACCCGCTTTTCGTCCGTTGCTTTCCGCCTTCGAAACTCTCGTTTCCTCGGCTTCCGGCTCTTCGAGCTTAGCAGTCCTTGCGGCCTGCTTCGCTCACCGCTTCGGGCATCGGGAATTTACATTCTCCGAGGCATTTGGCGGCGTCCGCAGACTTTAGCGGAGCGCATTCCCGATCGCCTAATCGGTGATCATGGATTTGCTCGCCTCCCGGGCGGACTTCGCAACAGTACACGGCCGGGCCCGGAGCACCAAATCGCTCCGAGCCCGGCCGCTCATACCGTTCCCGCGGCGTCAGCCCAGGGTCAACGCCCCTTCCCCATCGCCGGTTTCGGGCCCGTCACCGGCTTCGGGCCGGGCAGCGTGTTCGGGCCTGCCTCCGTCACCGGGGGCGTGGTCGTGACCGTGCCGTCGTGGGTGAAGCCGATGCCCCGGAGAGTGGGCAGCGGGTGACCGTCGGTGGTGCCGGCGAGTTCCACTCGGTATTGCAGGAAGCGCGATGCGCTGCCGACCGTGTCGCCGGGGCGGGTGAGGTCCTTCCATGGTGTCCAGCTCGCGTCCGGGATGGCCGTCGTGCCGGTGCGTACCGATACCCGCAGCGTGGTGCCCTTGGGGATGTCGGCCTGCCAGTCGCCGGCCAGCCAGGTCACCATGCGGCCCGCGTCCAACGGCTTCGACACGTATGTACCGGTCGGGGCCCGGTCCAGGGTGAGTGCGTCCGGTCGGTCGCCGCTGACCGCTCCGCCGGAGACCGTGCCGTTGGTGAAGTCGAACGCGCCGGTCTCGGCGACGCCCGGCCTGGGCATCACCAGTCGGGCGCTGTCCTTCTTCTTTCCGTCGCCGCCCGACCAGGTTCCCTCGTTCCCGGCCGCGTCGACGCCGGCGAGACGGAACGCGTAGGTCTTGCCCGAGCCGAGGTGGCCGAGCTTGGCGTGGTGCTCGGTGGTCGACTGCTTCCGGTCCGCGTATATCGGGCGCACCGACGCGGCGTTGTCGCCCAGGAGCACCGAGGCGGTCGTGGGCTTGTCGGTCTTCCAGGTCAGGTCGGCGCTGCCGTCCGGCCAGGTCTTGACCGAGACGTCGCTGATCACCGGCGCCTTGCGGTCGGCCTTGGGGGTGCGGAACTCGGCGGGCTTGGCGTTCGGGGCGGGCCAGACGCTGCGCTCGCCCTTCGCGTTCTCCGAGGTGAGTCGGTAGTAGTAGGTGGTGTCGGGCTTGAGCGCGCCCAGGGCGATCTTGTGCTCGCCGGCGGTCTCCACGCTCTTGTGGGTGATCGGCATCTGGTCCGGCTTGGTGCCGAGCTGCATCTCGGTGGTCGAGGGCACGTCGGTCGTCCAGGTCAGCGTGCCCGAGCCGTCCGCCGCCGGGGCGGCCTTGGCCTGGGCGATCTGCGGTGCGACCGGGTTGGCGTAGGTCGCCGTGTAGGCGCCGGAGGTCCCGTCGAAGACGGCGTACTCGATGCCCTTGACGGTGGTCTTCTGGAAGGTGACCGGAATGCCGCCGCGGGAGAGCGCGGTGAGTGTGGTGCCGCCCGAGCCGGTCGTCGGCAACATCGTCATCAGGTTGGTCGCGGCCGCGTTCTGGTTGACGGTGAAGGTGACCGAGTTGCCGACCCTGGTGAGGCCGGTGATCGTGGACGCGTTTCGGGCGTCGGTCCAGTCCAGCAATTGTTTGGCCGAGACGATCGGGACGTTCTTCGCCTTGGCCGAGGCGATCAGGGCCTGCTCGATGTCGAGCTGGCCCACGTTGCCCACTCCGCCGTTGGCGTTCGCCGAGTCCGTGTGGTTGTTCATCACGAAGGCGCCGTAGAAGCCGTCGTTGTTGGCGCCGTTGACGAGTTGGTCGAAGGTGTCCGGATAGACCTGCTGGAATTCGTCGTTGATCTGGGTGGTGCCCTGGTAGATGTCGATCATCTGACCGCTGGGGTCGGTGAATCGCATCGGGAAGCCGGAGCCGGTGAAGAAGCCGGGGCTCGCCTTCATCAGCGGCCCGCCCCAGGTGTTCTTCCAGTAGTCCGGCATGTAGTAGTAGTTCGTGTCGAGCCGGATGCCCTTGGCGCGGGCGATCGAGGCGTTCGAGCTCCAGTCGGGCCAGGTCAGACAGTGGGTGCGGTTGGTGGTCGGCTTCAGGGGCGCGTAGCGGGTGAAGTCGTCCAGGCTGTTCTCGTACACCGCGCCGAGTTCCGCGTTGATGTCCGTCTGGGACGCGCCGGCGCGCAGTTGCGGGCAACTGCCGTTCTGGTCGACGTGTCGGGCGATCTCGAAGCCCTGTGCGGTCCAGTTCTGGACGTCGGACACCGAGGGTGCCTGGGTGCCCTGCGGTCCCGGGCCCCAGACGTAGATGGTGCCGCGCATGCACTTCCAGTTGCGCACCGCGGCGTCGCGCAGCGCGGCGATCGGGCTCGCGCAGGCCGGGTCGGAGCTGTTGTTGTTGTAGCGGGTGACCCTGCCCTGCATGTCGCTGAGGTTCTGGCCGTGGTTGTCACCGGTGGAGACCATCACGACCTTGAGCAGGTCGGGTGCGGCGGTGGCGGCGTTGCCGGGCAGGTACCAGGTGCGCGGGATCGGGGCCTTGGCGCGGTTGCCGATTTCGATCAGGTTGGCGAACAGGCGCTGCTGCTCGTCGGCCTGCGGGACCTGGACCCGGCTGAGGTCGACCCAGTCCGGATAGAACATGTCGTCGGCGCGCATCAGCGGGCCGCCGCTGTCGGAGAAGTTGTCGTTCTCGACGCCGGCCTGGGCCGGGTTGCCCTGCCGGGTCTGCACGATCGAGCGGGCCAGGTCGTAGGTGAACGCGGACGCGGTGCCGCTGCCCACGGTGCGGGTGGTCACGGCCGGGCCGAGCGGGCTGGTGCCGGTGCGGGTGTACAGGTCCGCGACACGGACCGTGCCGACGCCGCCCGGGACCGTCCACACGTCGGCGGGCCCGTGGTACTGCATGCTCAGTTGGCTGTAGATGCCGGCGCCGGCGGCGGTGCCGCTGTCGACCTTCATGTACTGGTTGGCCTGGAAGCCGCCGGAGGTGCCGAGGCCGAGCAGGCCGGCCAGGGCGGCGCGCGGGTGCATGGCGATCAGGTTGCCGCCCGCGTTGACCCACGTGGTGAGGTCGGCGACCAGTTGCGTCGAGGGGGCGAAGTCGCCGAGCACGACGGTGGTGTAGCCGTTGAGGACGGTCGCGGTGACCGCGCTCGCGTCCTTGACCGCGAACGAGTTGAGGCCCTCGCTGCGCAGGATCTCGGTGTAGTAGCAACTGAACGGGTTGGAGTCGGCCTTGATCACCAGGATCGGGCCGGTGTTGGGCGCGTCGCACGGCGGGGTCGGCGGGGCCTGGCCGGTGGTGAAGGTCCAGGTGGCGTCCGGCATCGCGTTGTCGGATCGGTCCTTGACGCCGCTTACGGTGAGTGTGTACGGGGTGCCGTAGGCCAGTTCGGCGTTCGGCTTGAGGGTGAGCTGGGTCGGTGTGGTCGGGTTGTCGAGTTCGAGCTCGGCGGGCACCGCCGTGCCGTTGCGCTTGAGCTGGAAGTTCAGGCCGGTGGGCTTGAGCGGTTCGCTGAAGGTGACCGAGGGCTGGATGCCGGAGAGCACGCCGTTGGCGTTCGGCGTCGGTGTCATGTCGGTGACGGCGGGGGCGACGGTGTCCTCGGCGTTGGTGCTGAAGACCACGTCCACCCAGTAGTTGCTGCCGTTCCAACTGTCCGTCGGGTAGCTGCTGCCGGCGTTGTACTTGTACACGCCGTTGCCGCCGTCGACGCCGTCGGCCAGGGCCGTGATCATCGAGTTGCCGACGGGTTGGGAGAACGAGGCGGTGTTGGCCGGGTAGTTGCCGTTGGGCGCGAAGTAGGACGCGACGTAGGTGACACCGGCGTGCACGGTGATCGGGGTGGGCAGGTCGACGGTCTGCCAGCCGCTGCCGGTGCGGTTCACGTTGGGCACGGTGGCCAGGCGGGTCTGGGTGTTCTTGTCCCACAGGCTGACCGCGTACGGGCCGGTGCTGCCGGTGAGCTTCCAGAACCTGATCGACTTGATCTGGCCGTCGGTGGTGGTGCGGAACTTGACGCCGACCTCGACGCTGTTGTTGTCGGTCTGGTTGGGCGTGCTCGGGCTGACCGGGCCGGTCCAGATGCTGGTTTCCACGGACTGGCTGCTGCCGGTGCCGGTGGTGAAGGACCAGGACTTGGTGGCCATGGTGTTGCCGGCGGCGTCCTTGGCCCCGGTGACCGTGACGGAGTAGCCGGTGGATACCGCGAGTGCCGCGGTGGGCTGGAAGGTCGCGGTGTTGCCGGTGTACGTGGCGGTGCCGGCGACGGCCGGGCCGCCGGTTTGGGTGACCGCCCACTGCACGGTGGCAGGCTGTACCGGCTCGCTGAAGGTGGCGGACAGCGGTGCGGCGGTGGCCACTCCGGTGGCGCTCGCGGCCGGCGTGGTCTGGGTGACCGTGGGCGGCGTGGTGTCGGCACCGGGGACGAAGGAGACGTCCACCCAGTAGTTGCCGGCCTGGTAGGAGTCGGTCGGCATGCCGCCGCCGGGGTTGTAGGTGTAGACGCCGTTGCCCTGGGTGCCGTTGCTCGCCGGGGCGACGAGTTGTTCGACGGTGTGGTCGATCGCGAAGAAGTTGTCGGTGACCGTGTAGCGGCCGCCGGGTGCGACGTAGGAGGCGATGTAGGTGGAGCCGGCGGCGACCGGGATCGGGGTCGCGAAGGTCGCGGTCTGCCAGCCGGAGGCGCTCTCGCCGGTGAAGGTCACCGAGGTCGCGGTGCCGGTCGCGGTGTTCCAGATCCGGCCGGTGTGGGTGCCGGTGTTGCCGGCGTCCTTCCAGAATTTGACCTGGGTGATCGTGCCGTTGCTGTCGGGCTTGAACCGCACTCCCACCTCGACGGCCACCGCGTCGGTGTCGGTCACGGCGCCGGCGGGGGTGGCGCCGGCGAACAGCGAGCACGGACTGCATGGCGCGGCCTGGGCCGCGGTGATCGGTGCGAACAAGGTGAACAGCAACGCGCCGATCGTGGCGAACGCGATGCTCGTCCACGTCGCTCTGCGTGGCCGGTGACCCGATCTGGTCCTGGCACGGGCAGGCTTCATCGAGTTGGTGCTCCTCAATGGCATGACGGTCGGTTCGTGGGGGTCGAAAGGGCTGTGCGGCGCACCGGATCCGGGGCGCCGTGTCCCTTTGCGAGACCGGCGGCCGGCGGATCGATGTCGATGCCGCCGGCTGCCGGGTCGGTGCCCGGTGTCGGGTCGCTGGGGCCACCCGCACCGCTGTGGGCTAGTTGGTGGTGAAGACGACGTCCACCCAGTAGTTGCTGTCGTTCCAGGTGCTGGTGGGGAAGCCGGTCCCGTAGACGTAGACGCCGTTGCCGCCGACGCTTCCGGACGCGGCGGCCTTGATCGGCCCGGTGCCGGCCGCCGAGGTCAGGCCGCCCTCGGTGGAGGAGTACCGGCCCTGGGGGGCGAAGTACGAGGCCACGTAGGTGGTGTTGGCGGCGATCACGATCGGTTGGGCGAAGTTCACCTGTTGCCAGCCGGAGGCGGTTTCACCGGTGAACGTGGCGGTGGCCAGTGCCGTGCCGGTCGAGGACCACAGCGTCCCGGTGTGCGTGCCGGTGTTGTTGGGGCCCTTGTAGAACCGCAGTCCGGTGATCTTGCCCGGCACCGTGCTGCTGAATTTGACGCCGAGTTGGATGCCGGTGGTGTCGGTGTCGGAGAGCACGGCCGGCGTCGCGGTGGCGGGCCAGATCGTGCAGGACGGATTGCAGGTCGGCGGTGGTGTGCCGCCGGCCGTGGTGAAGGACCACGACTTGGGGGCCATCGGGACGCCTTCGGCGGTTTGTGCGCCGCTGAGGGTGACCGAGTACGACGTGCCCGGTGCCAGGTCGGTGGTGGGATCGAAGGTGGCGGTCCTGGTCCCGGCGTTGTAGCTCGCGGTGCCGGCGACGGTGCTGTTGTCCGACTTCTTGAGCGACCACACGATCGTCGCGGGTTGCACCGCGAGGTCGAAGGTCGCGGCGAGGTTGCCGGCGACCGGGGCGAAGCCCGCGCCCTCCGCCGGGACGATCGTGGTGACCACCGGCGCGGGGCCGGCCGGGCCGGTGTTCGAGGTGGTGAACACCGGGTCGACCCAGAAGTTGGCGTCGTTCCAGGTCGAGGTCGGGAAACCGGTGCCGTAGCGGTACACCCCGTTGCCGCCGGAGGCGTTGCTGGCCGGTGCGGTGAGCGGGCCGCGGATGTGCGCGTTGGTCAGGCCGCCCTGGTCGGCGCTGTATCTGCCGTTGGGTGCCTGGTACGACGCCACGTAGGTGGTGCCGGCGGTCACCGGTACGGGCTGACCGAACGTCACCTCCTGCCAACCGGAGGCGGTTTCACCGGTGAACGTGGCGGTGGCCAGTGCCGTGCCGGTCGAGGACCACAGCGTCCCGGTGTGCGTGCCGGTGTTCGCGGCGTCCTTCCAGAAGCGGATTCCGGTGATGAAGCCGGCCCGATCGGGCTGGAATTTGACGCCGAGTTCGGTGCCGGCGGTGTCCGGGTCGGGCCCGGACGAGGGTTGGTCGGTCGGGGTCCACAGGGTGCATGGGCAGACGACCGGTTGCGGTGGCCCGCCGATGGTGACCGTGACGCCGGCACCGGGGGTCTCGGTCCGGGCGCTGTCGTCGGTGGCCCGGGACTTGATGGTGACCGACCCGCCCGGGCCGGTGGTGAACACGTAGGTCCAGTTCTCCCGCCCGGTGGTGGCCGGGTGCCAGGTGGCGCCGTTGTCCACCGAGACCTCGACGCCGCCGACCTTGCCGCCGGTGTCGGTCGCGGTGCCGGTGACCGTCACGTTGGCGTTGGCGGGCAGGCTGCCCCCGTTGGTGGGGGCGGTGATGGTCGAGACGGGCGGTGTGGTGTCGGTGCTCTTGACCGGCACGACCATGCCGGCCATCAGCGTGCCGGGTTGCACGCCCATGTCGGAGAAGAGGTTGATGGTGGCCTGCTGCATCGCGGTGTCCACGGTGCCGTTGGCGCCGATCCGGTAGACGTCCAGGCCCCAGGCCCATTGCACGGTGCCGGCGCCGAAGACGAGCGCGCCGCTGGGTGCGCGGTAGAGGGTCAGGCTGTGCGTCGAACTGCCGTCGGCGTAGGTCGAACCCTGGTCCTGGAGCACCGACATGCCGGACTTGACCGTGGTCGAGAGCCGGATCAGACCCGCGGGTCGGGCGCCGTTGTCCAGGTCGGAGTCCCATTCGTAGCCGAGGGTTCCGCTTCCGAGAGTGGTTTGTTCGGTGAGGCCGAGGGTGGCCAGGCGGGTGTTGCGCCACAGGCGCAGTCTGCCGTCGGCACCGTTGGCGTACATGTCGGTGGTGCAGCAGTTGACGGTGAAGATGGTGCCGGTGAGGCTGTTCTCCGGTCGGCCGCCGTCACCGGGTGGCGAGAAGCGCGGGTCGCGCCACGTGCCGGTCCACATGGCCGGGCCGAGCGGGTCGATCGACTCGTTGGCGTGGGTGTCCTTGTACGCCACCAGGTTGCGGTGGTCGGGACCGTTGCCGTTGATCCCGCCGTTCTCCCAACGGGTTTTCCAGAACACCTCGTTGCCGGAGAAGAAGGCGAGGTTGACGCCCGCGTCGCGGGCCGCCTCGACGTTGGCCCGTTGCGGGCCGGACCAGTACTCGTCATGACCCACCGACAGGAACACCTTGTGGTTCTTGATCAGTTGGCCGCGTCGATCGCTGTCCACACCGGTCGAGTACGTGACGTCGTAGCCGTTGCGCTCCAGGAAGCGCAACATCGCGAACTCGGCGTTGAACAACGAGTCCGCGGGGTTGTCGGCACGTGTCGTGAACGGCCGGTTGTAGCTGACCTTGTACGCCCGACCCACCGGCTGGCCGGTGTAGAGGTCGTTGCCGCCGTACGCGTTGTACGCCTGCCACGTGGTGTCGGACGCCTGCAT
Organism: Embleya sp. NPDC005971; assembly: GCF_040629175.1. Lineage (NCBI taxonomy): Bacteria > Bacillati > Actinomycetota > Actinomycetes > Kitasatosporales > Streptomycetaceae > Embleya > Embleya sp. NPDC005971. The sequence continues at coordinate 8,033 of NZ_JBEXUX010000010.1, forward strand.
CAGCAGCGCCGAGTGCGAGGCGTCGTTGCGGACCACGAAGGGGATGTGGCTCGCGCCCGAAGTACCGTCGGTGCGTGTGGGTTTGGCGATGTAGTAGCCGGACGCCGCGTCGGCGGGTACGGTCCAGGAAGCGGAGTCGGTCCAGTTCGAGCAGTCGATCAGGCCGGTCACCAGATTGTCGGTGTCGCAGTTCGACTGCTGACGCGGGGTCACCGCCGAGGCCGGGATCGTGTAGACCTTGCGGGCGCCGTTGCCGTTGTACCAACCGAGCCGGTAGATGTCGACGCGATAGGAACTCGCGGTGGTGTCGATCCGAAACTTGATCTGGCCACCGGCGTTGACGCTGATGTCGGTGGAGAAGCCCTGGATGGAGCTGCTTCCCGCACCGCTGACGTCCCATTCGGTCCGCGGGTTGCCGGTCTTGCTGTTCTCACAGACGACCGCGTTCGTGACCGGCGCGTCGCACGGTCCCGCGGCTGCCTTCGGTGTGTTCGGTGCCGCGACGATCAGCGCGAGCAACAACGCGATGAGCGTCGGAATCGTTGCTCTGCGCAGCCGCGGCCTGGGCATGTTCATGAGTGTCCCCCACCCCAACTTCGGTACCCGGGGCGGTGTCCCGGGTCCGAGATAGGGGAAAGTGTGGCGCACGTTCCAGCCTGTTGTCCGGGTTTTGCCCTCTCGTGAAGCGGCCCGTGGGTACAGTGCGGGGGCCGGGGGCGGGTCGGCCTCGGGTCGGACTTGGGGGAGTTCGAAACACCGGCCCTCGCGGGGCTGGTTCCGCACGACGGTCCGGGGGGACTTTGTGAAGGTAGTGATCACCGGCGGCGCCGGCTTCATCGGCTCGAATCTGGCCGCCGCGTTGCAGGACCACGACGTCGTGCGCGACGTGCACGTGGTCGACGACCTGTCCACGGGGTCGCTGGAGAGTCTGGCCGGTCTGAAGGTGACGTTCCATCAGGGATCGATCCTGGAGCCGGAGTTGCTCGACCGGGCGTTCGCGGGCGCGGACGCGGTGGTGCACCTGGCGGCGTTGCCGTCGGTACCGCGGTCGGTGGAGGCGCCGTTGGCCAGCCATCACGCCAACGCGACCGGCACGTTGGAGGTACTGGAGGCGGCGAGGCGGGCCGGGAACATCCACGTGGTGGCCGCGTCCTCGTCCTCGGTGTACGGCGCCAACCGCGAGTTGCCCAAGCGGGAGGACATGCGCACCGCGCCGCTGAGCCCTTACGCGGTCAGCAAGTTGGCCACCGAGTCGTATCTGATCGCCTACGGCAACTGCTACGGCCTGCCGGTGTTGCCGTTTCGCTTCTTCAACGTCTTCGGGCCCGGTCAGCCCGCCGATCACGCCTACGCGGCGGTGATTCCGCGGTTCGTGGACGCGGCGTTGGCGGGTCGGCCGTTGTCGGTGCAGGGCGACGGCGAACAGACGCGGGACTTCACCAACATCGGGAGCGTGTGTGCGGTGCTCACCGACGCGGTGCTGCGCCGGGTGGTCTCGGACATTCCGGTCAACCTGGCGTTCGGCTCCCGGACTTCGTTGAACGCGTTGATCGACTTGTTGACGCAGGTGCTCGGGCATTCGGTCGAGGTCGAGCATGTGCCGCCGCGTCCCGGCGATGTCCGGGATTCGCAGGCGGACGGGTCGCGGCTGCGTGCGCTGTTCCCGACCGCGGAGCCGGTCGAGTTGCGGGACGGGCTCGCGCAGACGGTCGCGTGGTTCCGGTCTCGGCTCAGCTGAGCCGGTCCTCGCGCGGGCGGAGCGGTCGAGCGGGTGAGCCCACCACGGTGACGCCCGCCGGTACGTCGCGGGTGACCACGGCGCCGGCGCCGACGAAGGCGCCGACGCCGACGGTCAGCCCTTGCAGGACCACGGCGTTGCTGCCGACGGTGGCGTCCTCGCCCAGGTGCACGTTGCCGGAGATGTTCGCGCCCGGGTACACGGTGCTGCGGGGGTCGAGCACCGCGTCGTGACCGATGGTGGCGTTGTAGTGGACCTGCACGTGCCGGCCCAGGGTGACGCTGCTGGAGACGTGTGCGTTGGCCTGGATCAGGCAGCCGGCGGCGATCGAGGTCTCCGGCGAGATCACCGCGCGCGGATGCACGAGGGTGACGGCGCGCAGGCCGCGTTCGTCGAGCAGGAGAGCCAGTCGGGCGCGGGCGGCCGGGGCGGCGATGCCGACCAGGTAGTCGCCGGAGTCGACGTCGGCGGGGCGCAACACCGGCAGGCCGCGCACCTTCTCGCCGGCGCGGGCGTCGTCGAGGAACGCGGTGACGGTGAGGGTGGTGGCGAGCGCGGCGTCGAGGGCTTCGCGGCCTACGCCGCCGGCCCCGCAGATGTAGAGCGGCATGAGGGACATCCTGGCATCGCCGGGCGGCCGGGATGAGCGCGCGCACTGGGGCGCGGTACGGGTCGGGCCCGGATCGTCGAGCGGAAGCGGGTTGTGCGGTGGAGGCTGACCGGGAAGGGGACCGTCGGGTCCGGGGTTGGGCGCGGTATCCGTCCCGACTCGATCTGTTGGGTGCGGCCGTGGTCGCGATGACCGCGCTGTGGGCGCTGGTGGCGGCGGCGAACCGGGCCGGCGAGCCGGCGGCGTTCCTGCTCGCGTTGTCGGCCGCCGTCGGCGGGTATGTGCTGGGGCGTTTACTGGGCGTGGGTTCCGCGTTACCGGCGCCGGCGATGGTGGCCGGCGCGGTCGCGGGGATGTCGGTGTTGTGGCCGGGCGCGTCGAGTGGGGACGCGACGGCGCCGCCGTTGCACTACGGGAATGCGAACGGCGCGTTGGTCGCGCAGGCGGCGGGGGCCGCGTGTCTGGCGGCTCTGGCGGTCGCCTCCGCTCGGTGGCGGCGCGGAATTCTGGTACTGGCGGCCTTGTTGGTGCTCGCGACGTTCGCGACCCGGTCGGTGGCGGCCGCGGTGGGCGCGCTGGCGGTGTTGTCGGCCGGGTTGTTGTCGGCGGCGGCCCGTCGCAAGGGCACGGTGGTACTGGTGTCGGCCCTGTGTGTCGTCGGCGTCGCGTTGGGCACCGTGGTGCTGGGGGTGCTCGGGACGCGTACGGGTGCTCTGGAGGGCGCGGCCGAGGCGGGTCTGACCGAGCGTCGGGTGCAACTGTGGGGCGAGGGGGCACATCTGACGAAGAGTCTTCCGGTGCGCGGGACGGGTCCGGGGATGTTCGTGACGAACAGTGCGACCGCGAGTTCGGATGCGGATGTGCATTCGGCGCATTCGTTGTGGCTGCGACAGAGCGCCGAGCAGGGGGTCCCGGGCGCGGTGTGTCTGGTCGCGCTGGTGGGGTGGGTGTACGTGCGGTTGTGGCGGTCGCCGCAGCCGGTTGCGGTGGTGCTGGTCGGGTCGGCGACGTTCACCGCTTTTCTGGTGCAGGCGTCGATCGACTATGTGGCCGAGTTTCCTGCGGTGTTGGTGGCGGTCGGGGTGCTGACAGGGGTGGCGACGGCCGGTCCGGATCACAGGTCGCGGGCACGGTCGGCGGACGGGGTCTCGTAGCGCGGGCGGGTTGTGGGTCGACCGGCGTGCGGTGGGGATTGTCTGTAATGGGTGGCTCGTTACTTTTGGGTGTTACGCCCGACTCACCCATATCCAGGGGTGCGAAACCTCAGATGATGCTCAGATCCGTGTTGTGTGACGGGCTCCGCGTCTATTTTGTGGAATCGCCGCACCACGGGCGCACCTATTTCCCAGGCAAGGGGAATGTCACGTCGATTCGCAGGTTTGTCGATCCGCGTGCAGGATTGCCGGAATCCCGTTTCGAGTTCGTTGCGGGATTTTCCAGAAAATAAGAAAAGCGGGACGAGCGGTCCGGGGGGCCGCTGCCGCACAGGTGGGTATGAGCCCTGGGTGTCCCGTGTACGTGCAGGTCACAGCGTGCCTGGGTCGCACGATCGTGTTCCGGACGATTCCGGGAAGCCCTCACCGCGATATCGCCTCGGGCCCTTCGAATACGCTGCGCGACCGGTTCGACGTGACGTCCGTGCTCGACCCCCACGATCGGGCACGGACATCCGCACATCGAGCCGTTCCCGCCTCAGGAGACCTCTTCGGCCAGCGAGTCGCCCTTCGGCCGCTGCGGTGGCAACAGCCGGGTCGGGTCGACCGGGGAGTGCGTGATCGGCGCAGACCAGACGATGGGTCTGGGCAGCGGGAATGTCTCGCCGCGGTCCTGCCGGACGGTGCCGGAGCGGGCCGCGGCCTCGCGCCCGGGATCCTCCTGGGGCAGCGTGGCGACCGGCACCGGGAAGCCCGGGTTGACGCCACCGGCGGCGGTGATCCCGCTCGGCTTGAGCAGCACGCCGACGGTGCGCCACAGGATGACCAGGTCGACCCGCAGGCCGCGGTTGCGCACGTACCAGAGGTCGTATTCGATGCGCACCGGCCAACTGAGCGCGTTACGCCCCTGAACCTGTGCCCAGCCGGTCAGCCCGGGTCGCACGTCGAGCCGGCCGCGCTGGCGTTGTGTGTAGTGCACGACCTGGCTCGGCAAGGTCGGCCGCGGCCCGATGATGCCCATCTGACCGCGCAACACATTGATCAGTTGCGGCAGTTCGTCCAGGCTCGTGGTCCGCAGCAGTTGCCCGGCGCGGGTGATCCGGGTCGCGTCGGGTTCGTCCGGATAGCGCGGGTCGTGCATGGTGCGGAACTTGAGGATCTCGAAGTCGCGGCCGTGCAGGCCGCTGCGTGTCTGGCGGAACAGTACGGGTCCACCCATGGTCGCGCGGATCATCACGTGTATCGCGAGCAGGACCGGTCCCAATAGAACCAATGCCAGCACGGCCACGGTGATGTCGAACAGTCGTCGCATGCCATGCCCCTCCCCTGGTGTGGCGTTCGGTGTGGCGTCCCTCGGGCGCCGGCGGTGTCTCCCTCACCGGCCGTCGCCCGTTGTGCGTCAAGTCCAGCCCAGGCCGCGGCGTCCGGCCACGGCCCGATAGGTGTCGATCGAGATGCCCGCGACGCGGCGCTGGTCGAATTCGGCCAGTGCGCGTCGCCGGGCGGCGGCGCCGAGTTCGGCGCGCAGATCCGGTTCGGTGAGCAGTCGGTCGATCGCGGCGGCCAGCGAGCGGGGCTCGCCGGGCGGCGCGAGGAGCAGGTGTTCGCCGTGGGTGCCGATCTCCCGGCAACCCCGGATGTCGCTGAGCACCATGGGCAGCGCGCAGGACGCGGCCTCCATGGCCGATCGTGAGAAGCCCTCGCGGTGCGAGGGCAGGACGAACACGTCGAGGGCGTTGTACACGGCGGGCATGTCGGAGCGTGCGCCGACGAATTCGACCCGGGACCCGTGCACGGCGCGCGAGACCGCGTCGGCCTTGTCCGGGTCCTCCGGCCCGATCCATACGAATCTGGCCTTGCCCGCGAGCAGTCCGGCTGCTTCCACGTATTCGAGGATGCCCTTTTCCGCGACCTGCCGCCCGACTCCGCCCACGAGCAGTTCGTCTTCGGCCACGTTCAGTGCCCGACGAACGGCCGCCCGGGCGACGGGATCGGGTCGAAAGCGGGTCAGATCGGTACCGTTGCCGACCACGCGCGCGCGCCACCCGGGCACGGCCCGGCGCAGCGTCGCGTGGTCGGTGGCGTTCTGGTACAGCTCGGCGTGCGAGGCGCGGGCGGCCAGGCCCTCGGTGCCGAGCACGAACGCCCGGCGGGCCCACGGGTCGCCGGGGCGGATCCACAGGCCGTGGCAGGTGTTGACCACCACCGGAACGCCGGTGGCGCGGCCCAGGATCCGGCCCAGCACACCGGTCTTCGGGTTGTGCGTGTGCAGCACGTCCAGGCGCAATCGGCGCAGGGTGCGCACCAGTTCGCCGGCGGCCGCGGCGTCGCTGCGCAGACTCCAGGCGCGGGTCAGCGAGTTCAGCGGTACGTGGGTGACGCCCAGCGCCTCGATCTCGGGGACGTAGGGGCCGGCGGCGCTGATCCCGTAGGTCTCGAAGCCGGCCGCGACGTCCTCCTCCAGTTCGGTGCGCAGGAGCAGGGCCAGGCTCATGTCGATGGTGGTCAGGTGGGCGACCCGCAGGGGTCGACCACCCGGCCCGCGCGGCTCACGCATGGGCACCGGCCCGCTTGCCCAGGCTGACCACGGCCGCGTAGGCGCGTTCCTGCGCGAGCCGGCCGCCGAGTTTGGCGCGGAAGAACGCGGGTGGGTCGGTACGGCGGACCGGGACCCGGCGCAGCCGGATCGGGTCGCAGCCGGGGAGGTTGCGGCCGAGCACGCCGGTGGCGGCGCTGCGGAACCGGCAGCGCAGGGCGTGCTCCATGTCCGGGACGGCGATGCCCCACGGGTAGGCGAAGTGGGCCGGGCGCAGCCCGAGTCGACGCTCGACGTCGTCGGAGGCTTCGTCGAGTTCGGTCGCGGTGAGTGCCTCGGGGCGGGCGTGGCTTCGGGTGTGGTTGCCGATGGTGGCCAGGCCCGATTCGGCCAGTTCGGCGACCTGCTCCCAGCTCAGCGCGGGGGATCCGCCGCTGGTACCGGTGGAGCCCTCCCAGCGCATCTGTTCGCCGATGCAGCCGGTGGCCAGGTAGAGGGTGAACGGCAGCGCGCGGGCCCGCAGTTCCGGCCAGGCGTTGGCGTACACGTCGGCGAAGCCGTCGTCGAAGGTGAGCACGATCGAGGGTGTCGGGTCGCCGGCCGCGAGCCGGTCCACGGCGGTGTCCAGCGAGACCACGTGCGCGCGCGGGAGCAGGTCGAGCTGGGTACGGAACGCGTCTGCGGGCAGGTCGAGTTCGTCCCGGCTGCCGCCGCCGACCCGGTGGTAGATGAGCAGTGTCGCGCCGGGCGCGGGATCGCGGCCGAGCGAGGTGGCGGCCAGGCCGCGCTTGAGCGTGGCGCGCACGCGGTCGCCGCTGATGGCGGTCATCGGGTGGTGCCCTTCGGGGTGAGCCGGGTGGGATGGGTACGGGCGAGCGGCCACGGGATCGGTTCGCTTTCCCGCCGGAGCGGGGTGCCGGCGCGGCCGCCGGGGTCGAGCAGGTGCAGCCGCAGGGTCTCGCCCAGGGCGGTGGCCACACTGCGTACCGCTTCGTCGGGCTCCCACGCGTGTGGGTGCTCCCGGTCGGCGCCCAGCGCGGCGACGGTGTGCACGGTGCGGTCCGCGCCCAGGTGCACCAGGGTGTGTGGCTCCTCGCCGACCAGCCACCACGTCTCGCCGCGGGTCCGGCCCCCGTCGACCACGTCGGTGCCCCGATAGCCGCAGGCCAGCGCGATGGGTCGGTTGTGCTCGGCGCCTGCTTCGTGGACCGGGTCGAGCTTGTGGCCGGCTTCGCCGTGTGGGTTGATCGCGGGCGGGATCACCGTCTCGGCGACCAGGGTGGGTTGCTCGGCCGCGGGCTTGGCGCGGCGGACCCGAAGGTGTTGTTCGACCGACATCCGGGTGGCTCTGGCGAAGCCGCGGACGGGCAGGGTGGCGGCCAGCAGGCGTCGGTCGCGGATCGCCTCGATGTCCCACAGGGCGGGGCGCTCGGGGGCCAGTCGCAACTTCTGCGGGGTGCGGGTGGGCATCAGGTCGACCAGGCGCGGGCTGCTGCCGGCGGGCCAGGGTTCGGTCAACACCCGTTCCTGGGCCTGCCATTGCACCACGGTGCCGATGCCGAGCGCGGCGAAGCGCTCGTCGTAGGCGGTGGAGTGCCAGGTGGCCACGTCGCCCAGGCGGAACCACAGGTGCATCGCGGCGGGGATGCCGTCCACCCGCAGGATGTACAGCCGGGCCCAGTCGTGCCGAGCGGCGCGGGCGATCAGTTCGCGGCGGGCCTCGGCGGCGGCGGGTTGCAGCGGGCCCTTCCAGCTACGGGCGAACAGGTCGGTGTAGAGGGCGAATCCGGCGTCCAGGTCGCGCTCGGATCCGGTGTCGGCGCCGGCCAGTTCCTCGACGGTCAGGTCCCAGTGCGCGCGCACCCGGGCGGCGAAGCGATGTGCGTAGCGGTCGAAGCTGCGGAATCGGGCCTTGTGGCCGGCCCAGCCGCCTTCGACGCCGGCCAGCATGTCGCAGGCTTTTTCCCGGGCGGAGACGGTGTAGCCGCACGCGCGCAGTCCGGCGATCAGCCGGTGGGTCTCCGGGTCCCGGCTGGGCATCCGGTGCAGGCGCAGTTCACGGATGCCGGTGCGGGCGAGGGCGTCGGCGATCGAGTCGGCGCCGTGCGGTTCGTCGGGGTGCACGACCACGTGGCTGCGGGGCCGGCGGTGTGCCGAGAACACTCCCCAGCGTTCGGCGCCGATCCGCTCCAGCGGCAGCAACGCGCGCGGCTGGTCGGCGTCGTCGAGTACGGAGACCACCCGGATGTCGTCGAGCGGGTCGTGGTGGCCGTGCAGGGTGGAGGCGAACCACGCGTGCGTGTCGAACGGGTCGGCGTGCACGCCGCGGGCGGCCACGAGCCGGTCCCAGGACGCGGCGAACGCGGCGTCGATCTCCAGCGGGTGCATCGGGCGGGCGTGCATCAGGCCCCCTCGGCGCGGCTGAGCGCACCGCGGGCGTCGGTGCCGGCGGCGGACGTGGCGGCCTCGGCGGCCGTGCCGGGCACGGTGGTGACCGGGTCGGCTCCGGTGGGGGCGAGGCCGGCGGTGGGCGGGCCCCACGCGCGGGGCCAGCGCAGGCGCGGGTCGCGCACGGGCACCTCGTCCAGGTACCGGACGGGCGACGCGAGCAGGTCGGCCAGCATCAGCGCGATCGCCTCCAGGGTGTAGGTGGGGTCGTAGCGCACGACCTCGCGCAGGGTGGGTACGGGTTCGTGGTGGTCGACGCGGGCCACCGCCAGCGGGCCGGTGCCGATCCGATACCAGCGGTCGTCCGGCCCCCAGTCGGCCCGCATCTCCTGCGGGCCCCGGCGGGCGCAGGCCACGGTGAGCAGGCGCAGCGTGGGTTGGTCCAGGGTCAGCTCGGCGGCGGCTCGGGTCGGGATCTCGGTCGCGGGTCGGGCCTCGAACCGGCGGGCGGTGCCCGAGGAGCCGGGGTCGACCGCGGTCACCCGCGCGCGCAGGCCGCGGACCCGGGCCCGGGTGGCGATCGGGATCGCGCGTTGCGCCTCGCGGGCGCCGCGCAGCAGCGGCAACACCCGGCTGGGCACCCGGGCGGCGCACATGTCGAGCAGGGCTGGTCGTTCGGTGCTGACCCGGTCCTTGAGCGGGCTCGCCCCGGGCAGCAGGTCGATCAGGGTCAAGCCGCCTTCGGCGAAGGCAAGTTCCTGGGCGCGCCAGTGCACCACGTTGCCCGGGGAGAGCATCGCGGCGGCCGGGTCGTAGGCGACCGTGTGCCAGTGCACGACCGGGCCGATGCGTACGCCCAGGCAGGACGCGATGGCGCGGTCGTCGGCGTAGAGCACGTACAGCCGGGCCATGCCGCGCCCGTCGAGGGCCTGGGTGAGCAGTCGGCGGCGCTCGGGCGCGGCGCCGAGTCGGCCCTTCCAGCTCAGGTCGAACAGTTCCTCGTGGTCGGCCAGGCCGGCCGCCAGCGGCGGGGTGTCGGGCGCGCCGAAGGCGGCCACCCGCAGCTTCCACAGTTGTCCGGCCCGCCGGGTGGTCTGGGCGATCGCGCTGTCGAAGCCTCGGTGTCGGGCCCGGTAGCCGGACCAGCCGTCGGGGGTGGCCTCGATCATGTCGGTCATGCGTTCGCGCACGTCCACCGCGTAGCCCGCCTCGCGCAGCGCGGCGACGAGGGCGTGTGTGGCCGGGTCCCGGCTGGGCAGGCGCTGGAGCGTCAGTTCGCGGATGCCGGTCCGGCGCAGTTCCGCGACGAGTTGGCGCAGTACGGCGGGCTCCGGCTCGGGTGTGCCCAGCACGACACGTGTCCGTTCGCGTTGGCCGCGGCCGAGTTCGTGGGCGCGGCCGGCCGAGTCGAGCTCCAGCGGGAGCAGGGCCAGCGGGCGCCCGGCGGCGAATACGCCGGGTATGCGCACGTGTTCGGCCCGCTCGGGGCGGCTTGCCACCCACGAGGACGCCCACGCGTGTGTATCGAAGACGTCTGCCTGGACCCCCCGTCCCACCACCAATTCGTCCCACGCACGAGCCAGATCGGCATCGATCTCCTCGGCGCGCAGGGTCGATGCACGATTGACCATCGCCTGGCCCCCACCTCGCGGTCCCGATGTGAGCAGCATCGGAACGTTTGTGCCCAACCGGCGTCCCCCGCCCCCACACGGCCGGGACACGAGTCGCCCGCCGACCAGATTAGGCCGGATGGGTCACGCGTGAAGGGTGTTTCGCAATCCGTCCACGAGTCGTTGGTGATGCTCCGCGATATCCGGGGTTGGCAAGCTTGCCCCGATGTGGCCGGTGGGCGGACGGCGGATGACCGGCGGTGGACGGCGTTCGGCGACCGGCTGACGGGAGGTGACCCCGCTGTTACGGTTCCGGCAACGACGCCGCGGGGCTGGGGAGGCTTGGGTGGGCGGTTCGATGGTGGGGTCGGTGCGGTCCGGGGGCGACGCGTTGTTGCGGCGTTCTCCGGCGCAGGTGTGGTTCGCGCGGCGCGCCCGGCTGCGGCTCGCGGTGCTCGGGTATCACGGGATCGCGGATCCGGACACGTTCGCGGGCCAGTTGGACCGGCTGCGCCGGATCGCGCGCCCGGTGTCCCTGGACGAGGTGGAGACGGCGCTGGCCACCCGCCGCGCGTTGCCCGCCAAGGCGGTGTTGCTGACCTTCGACGACGGTGAACGCAGCATCCTGGAGCACGGTTTGCCGCTGCTGCGCGAGCGTGGCATCCCGGGGGTGGCCTATGTGGTGGCCTCGGCGATCGACTCGGCGACGCCGTTCTGGTGGCACGAGGCGGACCGGTTGGTCGCCGCCGGGGCGCGGGTGGCGGGCGAGCCGGAGCGTTCGCCGGGCGCGTGGGTGGCGTATCTGAAGACGGTGCCGCAGGAGCGGCGACTGCGCCTGCTCGCGGCGCTGCGCGAGGGCCACGAACCGGTGCGGACCGCCCAGTTGACCGGTGCGGATCTGGGCACGCTGGAGTCGGGCGGCGTGCGGGTGGAGAACCATTCGCTGACCCACCCGCTGCTCGACCGGTGCACCGATGCCGACGTGCGGGACGAAGTGGTCCAGGCACACGAGCGGTTGACCGGGTTGCTCGGTCGCGCGCCGAGTTCGTTCGCGTATCCGAACGGCAACTGGGACGTGCGGACCGAACGGTTGTTGGTCGAACTCGGTTACCGCACCGGGTTCCTCTTCGATCATCGGCTCGGACCCAGGCTGCCGGACCACCCGTTGCGGATCTCCCGCCTGCGGGTCGGGTCGAATACCCGCCCGGATCGCTTCGCGACGATCCTGTCCGGGCTGCATCCGGCCCTGCATTCGCTGCGCGGCGGGCATTGACCTGCTTGAATCGGCGCGTTGTTCGGGCCGATGGTGCGCGGATCCGGTCGAGAACCCGACTCCGGTCGACGGACCCGACCGCGCTCGACGGACGAGACAGGGAGATCACCGTGCTTGCTCTGCCCACGCTGCTGCGCTCGCCCGGCGAGTTGGCGGCGCTGGTCCCGTCCTGGCGCGCGCTGGTGGCCGCGACGCCCGGGACGTCGTACTTCACCACGCCCGACTGGGTGTTGGGCTGGAGCGAGTCGCTGGGTCGGGAGCAGGCCGGCCGTGCGGTGGTGGCGGTGTGGCGTGCCGAGGACGGCGCCGCGGAGGCGGTCGTACCGCTGCTGCGCACCCGTGAGCGGCTGCATCCGCGGTTGCCCGGCGGTGTATTGAGCTGGACGCTGCTGGGCACCGGGCCGGGCGCCGCGGACCACTGCGGGTTCGCCGTCGATCCGGTCCGACACCAGGACGTACGCGCCTGGTTGGCCTCGCTCGCCCGGCGGCGCAGCATGGTCTTCCCGCACCTGGACGCGGCCACCGGCGATCCGTTCCTGCCGCCCGGGGCCCGCGAGATCGAGCGCACCGCGTGTCCGGTGATGCCGGCCGACCCGAACGCGCTCGGCTCGGCCCGGCATCGACAGGGGGTGCGGCGCAAGGCTCGGAAGCTGGCCGAGGACGGGATCACCTTCGACTGGGTGACACCCGACGCGATGACCCCCGCACTGTTCGACGACCTGTTGCGGCTGCACCGGTTGCGTCGGGAGGCGATCGGTGGGTCGAGCGCTTTCGACGCGACCCGGCGTCCGTTGCACGCGGCGCTCGCGGCGCGCGCCGATGCCGATCGTGGGCCGTGCGCGCTGGTGGCGCGTGATCCGCAGGGCCGGTCGGTGGGGATCCTGTACGGGTTCCTGTGGCAGGACACCTTCGCCTACTACCAGTTGGGCTGGGACCCGGCCTACGCGAAGGCGAGCCTGGGCACGGTGTTGTTCCACGAGACGCTCACCGCGCTGGCCGCGCGGGGGGTGCGGACCTTCGACCTCCTGCGCGGGGCCGAGGAGTTCAAGCACCGATTCGGTGCGACCGATCGATACGACACGACATGGCTGGTGGCCCGGGGAGCGGGCGGCGCGCTGTTGGGCGCGAAGTCCGCCGCTCGCCGGGTCAGGGATCGCCGGCTGCGGCCGGTTCGGGGGGAAGCGTGAAGGATCGCATCAGGCTCGTGCACGTGGTGTGGCGGCTGAGCGTCGGCGGTGGCATCCCGCAGGTGAGCCGGCAGGTACTGGCCGGACTCGACCCGGAGCGCTTCGACTGCCACGCGATCATCGCCCGGCCGGCCTGGGAGGAGGACCGGCTGGCCGAGTTGGGGCCGAACGTGACCGTGCACGCGCTCGACCACGAGGGGCCGACCCGGCCGCAGGACGAGATTCGGCTCGGGCTGCGGATCGCCTCGCGGGTGCGCGAGTTGCGTCCGGACGTGTTGCACGCGCACAGCGGCACGGCTCGGCTGTCGCTGCCGTCCGCGCTCGGCTCGCCGGGGACGCCCAGGGTGCTGGAGGTGCACGAGCCGCTCAAGGACGGCCTGCACTCCCGGCTGACCAACGGCATCGAGGTCGGCATGGTCAAGGCGGCCGGTTTCCGCCCGTTCGCGCATTCGACACACGTCCGGGATGCGACCGCGGCGATCCTGGGGTGGCGGCCGGAACGTATCCCGTTGGTGCCGTTGGGCGTTCCGGTGCACGAGCCGGATCCGGCGGCGGGGCCGGCGTTGCGCGCCGAGTTGGGCATTTCGCACGAGGCACGCGTGGTGGTGGGGGTCGGTCGGGCGACACAGAAGAACATCCCGCTGATGGTGCGGGTCGGCGCGGACGTGGTGCGCAAGCTCGGCGACGCCGGTCCGCCGGTGGTGTTCCTGGTGATCGGTCGTCAGGAACCGGAGATCGCGGCGCTGATCGAGGAGTTGGGCGTCGGCAAGCACGTGCGGGTGGTCCCGCCGTTGCCGCGACTGAGCGACGCCTTCGACGCGGCCGACCTGTTCCTGTCCACGTCGCACTACGAGGGCTTCGGGCTCGCGGTCGCCGAGGCGATGATGGCGGGCGTACCGGTGGTCGGCACGGCGGTGGGCGGGGTGACCGACGTGGTCGCGGACGGGGTCACCGGGCGGTTGTTGCGGGCGGGTGATCGCGGCGGGCTGGTGATGGCGTGCCGCGAGTTGCTCACCGACGACGCGTTGCGGGCCCGGATGGGCGCGGCGAGCCGGGAGCGGGTGCTGGGCCGGTTCACCCGCCGGCACATGCTGGACGGCTTCGCCGAGGTCTACGAACGCGCCGCGCACCGCCGCCGCTAGGCGCCGAGGGCGCGGCTCGGCCCCGAGCGCCGGCCGGACTGCTACCGATCGATCCGGCCGGCGTTCGAGGCCGCTCGATGGGTGGGACGACTGGGGTCGGTCAAGGGCACAGTTCGGTCAGGATGTGGTCGGCGACCGCGGGCCAGGTCATCGTGGTGCGCAGTTCCACGCCGCGGGTAAGGGCTCGGGTACGGAAGGTCGGGTAGTCGGCGCTCAGTTGGGTGAGGGCCTCGGTCAGGGCGTCCACGTCGCCCGGCGGTACGGCGATGCCCGCGTCGCCCACGATCCACGGTTGGTTGCCGACCGTGGAGGCCACGCACGGCAGGCCGCGGGTCAGCGCCTCGACCAGGGCGATGCCGAACGCCTCCATGTGTGTGGGGATCACCACCGCGTCGGCCTCGTCGTAGGCCGCGCCCATCGCCGCGTGCGGCACCCGGCCCAACGCCCGCACGCCGGGCGGCAGCGGTCCGTCGGGGCCGCTGCCGACCAGGGTCAACGTCCGGCGCGGGTCGCGCGCGTACAGGCGCGCGAAGGCTTCCAGCAGCGTGGGGCCGCCCTTGAGCTCCCACTGTGTACCGACGAACAGCAGTCGGGGCGGATCCGCCGCACGCGGACCGGGATCCGCCGCCGCGGGGCCCGCGTTGGTGCCCGCGCCCACCACGTGCACCCGGTCCGCGGCCAGCCCGTACTCGGTGACCAGCACGTCCGCCGTGCTCGGCCCCATCACGAACACCCGGTGGGCGCCCGACAACAGGCGCCGCTCGCGGGCCAACCACCCGTCCGTGAAGCGGGATCGATGCATGCCGCCGACCGCCGCGCCCTCCAGGCCCACCCGGTCGGTGTAGACGCCGTAGCGCACCCCCGCCGGCGGCACCAGCGCGGGCAGTGTCTGCACGATCAGCACCGGACGGTGCGGGCCGAGCAGACCTCGCGCCCGGGCCCTGCGATCCAGCGCCGCCGTCCAGGCGTGCGTCTTGGTCCACGGCGTCCCGGGCCCGGCCCGGCGCGCCTCGCGCACGGCCCGCAACCGGGCGCCGGCCAGACCCGGCGCGCGGGCCAGCGGCATCAGGTCGTGCGCCTCGACCGCGGTGCGCTCCGCCAGCGCCCGGCGCAGCGCCGGCACCGAGCCGGAGAACGCCCCGACGTGCAGCATGGTCAGGCCGGTCGAGCCGGTCATCCCGTCGTGGCCCCACGCGCGCCGCGCGTGCGCCGGCGCAGGGCCTGGCCGCGCTGCCCGGCCTTGAAGCCCACCAGCCGCCCGCCGACCCGGACCGCCTCGCCCACCCGGCCGCGCGCCACCGGCCGCTCCAGCCGTGCCTGTTCGTACCATTCGACCAACCGGCCGGCCTGGCTCTCCAGCGCGAAGCGCTCGTGCACCAGGTCCAACGCCCAGCCGCCGATCCGCTCGCGTTCGGCCTGATCCCGCAGCAGCGCGGTGAGTTGGCCGACCAGCGGGTCCTGCTCGACCGGCACCCGGCCCGCGCCCAGGCCGTAGAAGCCCAGCGCGTCGAAGTCGCCGATCGTCTCCGGGGTCACCGGTTCGCTGAAGCCCTGTTCGCCGACCACCACCGTGGGTTTGCCGAAGGCCATCCCGCGCAGCGCCGAACTGCCCATTCCCACCACGACGTCCGCGAGCGCGTAGGCCGGGCGCGGATCGGCCAGCTCGCCGGTCAGCACGATCGCGCGCCGACCCAGGTTGCCGTTGTGGTCGGCGGCGCGGGCCTGGAGTTCGCGTTCGATCGAGCCACCGCCGACCATCACCAGGCGCAACCCGGGAATGTCCGGGGACAACCGGGCGACGGCGTCCATGGTGCGTTCCAGGTGTTCCTGTTTGAGGTGCCGGGCCAGCCGCGACACCACCACCACGGTGGGTGCGGGCTTGAGCAGTCCGTGTTCGGCGGCGAACGCGTCGACGTCGACCTCCGGTGTGCCGTCGGCCTTCGCCGAGCCGACCGGGTGGTCGATCGCGGTGTCCACCGGCGGCTCCAGCAGGTGCACTCGCGCACCCTCCAGGCCGCGCAACTCGCCGGTTTCCTCGTACAACTCGCCGTAGCCCACGGTGAGCGGCACGCCGGTGCGCGGAAAGTACGGGGGCAGGCTGCCCATCGACATGATGGTGCCCAGCACCGGGGTGCCGCGCGGCACGAAGGCGCCGAGGAACGCCTCGACGAGCGGCCAGTATTCATAGGTGTGCACCACGTCGATCCGATGCCGACGCACCGCCGCCGCGATGGTCCGGGAGACCGCGGGCGAGGGCCGCACGTGGGCCCGTTCAGGGAGTGCGAGCAGCGGCAGTCCGGCGGCGGCTACCCGTTGCCGGAGCGGGCCCTGACGTCCCATCACCCACACTTCGTGGCCGAGGTCGCGGACGGCGCGGGCCAGGTCCACGGCGTTGATCGAGCTGCCGCCGAGTTGCATGTCGTGCGGACACACCAGGATGCGCACGGTCGGTCACCCCTCCCAGGTGTGGTCGACGTAGACCGGCGCGGCCAGCACCACCGCGCGCGGCGGGGTGTCCAGTTCGGGGCCGGCCACGTCGAACTGCTTCGCCGGATGCCAGGTGGTCAGCGGGTGCCCGTCCCGGTCGTAGACGCCGATCCACAGCGCGTATCGGCCACGTGGCAGCGGGAGTCGGTCCAGGGTGCACCTGACCCGGTTGCCCGCTCGGCCGAACTGCACGTCCCGGCGGGTGGTGAAGACCGGACTGGCGGTGCCCTCGGTGACCCCGATATGCACCGTGGCGGGTCCGCGATGGTCGCCCGTGAACTCCGCCTCGACCACCATCGACCGGTTGGTGGTGGGGCCGGCCGTGTCCACGCCGCGCACGTCCACGAAGGTGGTCCGGATCGCCTCGTCGGTGCGGGTGCGCGCCTCGGTCTCCTCCTCGACGCTGTCCCGATATCCGCGCAGCGCCTGCCGGATCGGGCCGTCGGTTCGGATCTCGCCCTGCTCCAGCCAGATGCCGCGGGTGCAGATCGACTCGACCGAGGCGAGGTCGTGCGAGACCAGCACGAGCGTGGTGCCCTGTTCCAGCACCACCCGCATCCGGTCCAGGCATTTCTGCTGGAAGAGCGCGTCGCCGACCGCGAGCACCTCGTCGACCAGGAGCACGTCCGGTTCCAGGAACGCGGCGACCGCGAAGCCCAGTCGCATCTGCATGCCGGAGCTGTACCACTTGACCTGCCGGTCGATCGCGGTGCCCAACTCGGCGAAGTCCACGATGTCGTCGAACCGGTTGGCCACCTCGGCCCGCTTGAGGCCGAGCAACGATCCGTACAGGAACGCGTTCTCACGTCCCGTCAGGTCCGGGTGGATGCCCGCTCGGACCTCGATCAGCGCGCCGACGCGACCCCGCACCTGGAGTCGGCCGGCATAGGGGTACATCACCCCGGTGAGCATCTTGAGCAGCGTCGACTTGCCCGACCCGTTGGAGCCGATCAGGCCGACCGCCTCGCCGGGGTCGATGTGGATGTCGATGTCGCGCAACGCCCAGCGCCAGTCCGCCTGGTCGCGGCCGGAGATCTTGCGCGCGATGCGGCCCAGGTTGTCCCGCAGGAGCATGCGCTGACTGTCCGCGCGAAATCGTTTCCACAGGTGCTCGGCCCGGATGGTGCCCAGCGGCAGGGTGCCCGGCTTGGCCGGGGCCTTGGTCGTCGTCGGGCTAGGCGACATCGGCGATCCCCGCTTCGAGCTTCTTGAAGATCTTGTATCCGACGATCAGGAGCACGGTCGCCGATCCGGCGGCGGCGCCGGTGAGTTCCCAGTCGGGTTGTTGTCCGTACAGGATCGACCGTCGGTAGCCGTCGATCACGGCGGCGAGCGGATTGCAGATCACGTACGGCAGCAGCCAGTCCTTGGTGATCTGGTCCATCCCGTAGGCGACCGGGGTGGCGAACATGCCCATCTGCATGAGCAGCGGCAACACGTGTCGGATGTCGCGGAAGTAGACCACCGCCGCGGACAACACGAGCACCACCCCGAGGGTGACCTCGAATTGGATGAGCAGCAGGATCGGCAACGCCCAACTGGTCGCCGCGGGCGGCGTGGTGTACGCCGCGAACAGCACGACCAGTACGGAGGAGGCGATCAGCATGTCCACGGTGGCCACGATCACGGTGGCGAACGGGAAGACCTCGCGCGGGCAGTAGACCTTGTTCAGCAGCGGCCCGTTGGACACCAGGGACGAGGAGCCCTGGGTCACCGAGGACATGAAGAACGTCCACGGGAGCAGGCCGAGGTAGCTGAACAGCGGGTAGGGCACGTCGTACTTGTGCGCCGTCTCGCTGAGGTTGCCCACCCGCTGGAAGACGACGGTGAACACCAGCATCAGCAACACGGGGGTGATCACCGCCCACGCGAAGCCGAGAACGGCTTGTTTGTAGCGGGCCTTGAGGTCGCGCTCGGCCAGGGTGCGGACGAGTTCGCGCGAGTGCCACAACTCGCGGATGCCGCGGATCAGGCTGGTGCGGCGCTTGAACTTGAGTTCCGGCGGTGGTCCCTTGATCTCGGGGTCGGGTGCCTGTGCTGCGGCGATCCGGCCGGTTCCGCTGCCGACGCCCGCCATGGGCGCCGCATGTCGTCCGGTACCGGTGCGACTGTCGATGGTCGGCGTGGTCGCTCCCCCGTGGCCCGTGATGGGCGCTCCGTTGACGTGTGTTCGGTGGTCGGCGGGTTCGTCGACACTGCCGCCCGGCCGCGCATGCCGGCCCACCCGGCCCATGCCGTCGCCGGGCATGCCGACGGCACCCCCCACATACTCCCCCACGGACTCCCCCTCCCTGGTTCGACAACAACCTTGGCACATGCGATCTCCCCACGAGTCGCATTCGGCCGTACGGAACTCGACGCTCCCGCCCTACTTCTTCCCCACCCTGCGGTCCTGCGGCGTCATCGGCGCTGTTCGTCGAGCAGCGCGATCCACGCGTCCACCACGGTCTCCATCGCGTGCCGTTCCAGGCAACGGGCCCTGGCCGCACGCCCCATCGTGTCCCGATCGGCCAACACCCGGCGAATCGCGGCGACCAGCGCCCGCGGATCGCCGGGGCCGGGACCGACGTCGGCGAGCGCGCCGGTGACCCCGTCCACGACCACGTCGCGCACGAAGCCGACATCGGTCGCCGCAGCCGGGACCGCACTCAGGCCCGCCTCGACGAGCACGCCCGGGACGCCCTCGCTGGTGCTGGACAATACGAGCAGGTCGGCGGCCCGGTACACCGGACCCGGGTCGGCGAGGTTGCCGGTGAAGGTGACCCGGCCCGGCGCCCGGCGTTCGGCGAGCGCCTCCAGGGCGGCCCGTTCGGGGCCCTCCCCGGCCACGAGCAGGCGGTGGTCCGGGGTTTGCGGGGGCTCCCCGACGCTCGCCGGCTCGGTGCCCACGAGCAGGCCGAACGCCTCGATCGCCAGCGCGACCCGCTTCTCGCCGGCCAACGCGCCCACCACCGCGAGCACCGTCGCCTCCGCCGGCAGCCCCAACTCGGCACGGGCCTTGGCCCGATCGCTCTCGTCCGGCGGCGGGAATCGTTCCGGTCGGCGGCCGTTGGGGATCGCCCGCACCCGCTCCGGCGCCAACCGGTAGGTGTGCAGCAGCACTTCCCGGCCCATCGGCGACACCGACGCGATCGCCGTCGCGCGGCGCAACATCAGCCCGACCCGGGCCCGCCGCAGCGCGTCCTTGGCCCAGTGCCGGGGGTCGCCGATGTTGACGTAGACGAACGGCGTGCCCGCGCCCGCGAGCGCGATCCCGCAGGCGTCCAGCGTGGTCGAGCCATGGGCGATCACCAGGCCCACGCCCGCCGCCCGCCGGCGCAGCGCGCGCAACGTGCGCGGGTGCAACCGGCCCGGCCCCAGCACCGGGATGTCCAACTCGCCGACACCCGCGAGCGCGACGATCGACGACGCCCGACCACGCTCGCGCAGCGCCACGTCCAAGTCGTGGGCGAATGCCTGTGATCCCCGGCGTCGGGGGTCGGTCACGACGTGCAGGACCGCACGCCGGTCCGTCGGTGTCCCCATGAGGTGACAGGTTGTCACGAATCCCGCCCCGCCGGGGGCGTATCGATGACATGCTCAGCCGTGTGGGGTGGGGGCGCCCTGGTGTCGGCGACTTGCCGAGCAAATTGGCGGGGATGGCAGAGGTGATGCAGTGCACGTGCTCCAGGTGATCGACAGCGTGGATCGAGTCGGTGGGGCCGAGCGGGCGGCGGTGGCCATGGCCCCGCAGTTGATCCGCAGGGGAATCACGCTGGACATCGCGTATCTCTTGGATTTGGACGGATTTCAACCGGAGTTGACCGAGGCCGGGGTGTCGTTGTTCGGCGTGCATCGCGGTTCGCGGGCGGGTTCGGCACGCGGACTGGCCCGGGTGATCCGCGATCGCCGTCCGGATCTGGTGCACACGACCCTGTACGAGGCGGACATCGCCGGACGAATCGCCGCGCTGGCGACCGGCGTTCCGGTGGTGTCGAGTCTGGTGAACACCTCCTACGGTGCGGAGATGCGCGACCAGCCCGGGATTCGGCCGTGGAAACTGCGGGCCGCCCAGGGCCTGGACGCGGCCAGCGCGCGCGGCGTGCGCCGTTTCCACGCGTTGACCGAGCACGTGGCCGGTGTGATGTCCCGCCGACTGGGGGTGCGCCGCTCGCGGATCGAGGTGGTGCCGCGCGGACGCGATCGCGAACTGCTCGCCGCCGCCCGGGATCGCCGCGACGCCACCCGGGCCGCGCTGGGGCTGGGGCCGGACGTGCCGGTCCTGGTCACGGCCGCCCGGCAGGAGTACCAAAAGGGTCTGGACGTGCTGATCACCGCGTTCGCCCGGGTGCGCCACGAGGTCCCGGACGCGGTCCTGTTGCTGGCCGGACCGGACGGGAGCCGCACCGAGTCGCTGCGCCGATTGGCGGCCGAAACAGGCGGAATCGGGGATTCCGCCGGCGCGGCGGAGCCCGTACGGTTCTTGGGACACCGTGACGACGTGCCCGATCTGATGGGCGCGGCCGATGTGTTCGTGCTGCCTTCGCGCTGGGAGGGGTTGGGCAGCGTGCTGATCGAGGCGATGGGGGTGGGGACGCCGATCGTCACCAGCGACCTGCCCCCGGTGCGCGAGATCACCGGGGCGGGCGACTGTGCGGCGTTGGTGCCGCCGAACTCGCCCGAGGCACTGGCGACGGCGCTGGTTGCCGCCCTGACGGAGCGGGAGAAGACCGCGATGCGCACGGAAGCGGCGTATCGACGTTTCGGCGAGGAGTACACGATCGACAGCGTTTGCGACCGGATGGTCGCGTTCTATGCCCGGGCCATCGACCCCAGAGCCGGCCGTGACGTGTCGTCAGGTCCGGTGCGGTGACGGCCACCCGAACACACCCGTCGGGATCTCGACGGAATCTCCACACTTCCGGCACAGTCCCGGGACCGATCGACACCGCGAGTGCTCTACGTTTGGCCTGCCCCGCGGTCCGTTCGCAGGGCGGCAACTCGAACCGGAGGGGGACCGGTGGAAACCTCTAGCTACTTCTCCGTTCTCCAGCGCCGTTGGCCGCTGGTACTCGCGTGTTTGGCGATCGGACTGCTCGCCGGGTTGATCCTGACGCCATCGGACCCCAAGGGCACGGGCAATCAGTGGACCAGCTCGGTCAACGTGGTGCCGGCGCCGAACTCGGCGAAGGAGTTCAATCTGGCTCCGGTACAACTGATGACGGACGGCGGTGAGGTGGCCCGCCGGGTGGCGAAGCGGCTGAACAACCCGGATCCGGCCGTGCTGGCGGCCAAGGTCACCTCGCAGTTGAACCCGGACCTGGGGCTGGTGCAGATCGCGGCCAAGGCACCCAGTCGCAAGGCGGCCGAGGATCTGGCCACCGCGTGGGCGCAGGAGACCGTCGCCGCGTTCGGCGACTCGCAGCGCAAGACCCGCCAGGGTCAGGCGGACAGCATGACCGCCCAGTTGGACAAGCTCAAGACCGACATCGACGGTCTGGAGAAGAGCACCACCAACGCGCCGGTGGGCAAGAAGGCCACGCTGCAGGCCGAGTTCGACGCCAAGCGCGGCCAGTACACCACGCTGGTGGGCCAACAGCAGGAGCTGATCAACCCGCTGAACGACCCCAAGGTCGAGGTGATGGACGGCCTCAAGAGCACGCCGGACTCCACCACGAGCATCCTGGCGCCGACCTCGCGTCCGCTGCGGATCGGCCTCGCGGCGGCGCTCGGGCTCGCGCTCGGGTTGATCGCGGCGCTGATGGTGGACCGGATGGACGTCCGGCTGCGCGGGCGCATCCAGTTGGAGGACGCGTTCGGCCTCCCGGTGATCGCCGAGGTACCCAGGGCGACCCGGCGCCAGCGCGCAGGCCACGCGGTGCTGGTCGCCGGTCGGCCGGAGAGCCCGGTCGCGGAGGCGTATCGCACGCTGCGTTCGGCGCTGTTGTTGTCCGGGCCGCCCGGGCTGGCCTATCGGCTCAGCGGCACCGATCCGCGGCAGACCAGGGCCACCGCGATGCCGGTCCGCCGGATCAGTGACCCGGCGCCGGTGATCCTGGTGGTGTCGCCGAGGCCGGGCGACGGGCGCACCAGCACGGTGGCCAACCTGGCTGCGGCGCTGGCCGAGGCGGGGCGCTCGGTGCTGGTGCTGGACTGCGACTTCCGTACGCCGGCCACCCATCTGTACCTGGGCGCCAAGCCGGGCAAGGGCATGTCCGAGGTGCTGCTCGCCGAGCAGGAGATCGACCTCCAAGACGTGATCCGCGGCACGAACATCCCCAACGTCCGGGTGATCACCGCCGGCGCGCCGGCCGCCTACCCGGCCGCGCTGCTGCTGCGCGCCGGCGAGGTGGTGCAACGCGCCCGGCATCACGCGGACGTGGTGCTGGTGGACAGTGCGCCGCTGCTGTACGCGAACGACACCAACGACCTGGTGCAGCACGCCGACGCGATGTTGGTGGTGGCCCGCAGCGGCAACCTGACGGCCGATCAGGCCTCGCGGGTGGGCGAGCTGTTGACCCGTACCGGGGTGCCGATCGCCGGGGTGGTGCTGCTCGGGGTGGACCCGCAGCGCTCGATGGGCGGCGGACTCAAGCGCGGATCGCGCGTGGGCGCGGTGGGCCGGATCGGCTCGACCGCGGGCCTGGTGCTGCGTGGCCGCTCGAGCGCCCCGAGCCCGGTCGAGGACGAGGACGCCGAGCGACCCGCGCCCAGTTGGGCCAAGCGCGGCCGACTCACGGACGGTGAGCCGGAGTCGACCCCGAGCGGGCGGGGCACGCACCGCGCCGAACCGGTGGCCTCGACGCCGGACTCGGCGGACCCCGGATTCCGGGTGCAGTCCGCGACGGAGCGGGCGTTGCACAACGGCGCCGGCGACGGTGCGCAGCTCGGACCGCACTTCGACACGTGGTCCACCGTCGAACTCGGCTCGGAGGATCGCTGATGGGTGACCGCGTTCGCGTCCTGTGGCTCGCCAAGGGTCTGGGGCGCGGTGGCGCCGAGCAGTTGCTGGTCAACTGCGCGCGACACCTGGACGGCGAACGCTACGAGGTCGAGGTGGCCTACGTGTTGCCGTGGAAGGACGCGCTGGTGCCGAACCTGCGGGAGTTGGGCATCACGGTGCACTGCCTGGGTGGCGGCCGAACCTGGCCGCTGCGGTTGCGCGCCCTGTTGCGGGCGCGCCACTACGGCCTGATCCATACCCACATGCCGGTCCCGGCGGTGGCCGCGCGGGTGCTCTCGCGCGGCGTGCCGCTCGTGCACACCGAGCACAACATGTGGCCGCGCTATCGGCGACCGACCCGGATCGCCAACGCCTGGACCTACCGGCGCAACAGCGGGGTGATCGCGGTCTCCGGCGCGGTGGCCGAGAGCATCCGAACGACCCGGTTGCGGCGCGGGACCACGCCGACGGTGATCCACCACGGCCCGGACCTGGGCGAGGCGTTCGCCGGACCGGGCGCGCGGGAGCGGGCCCGGCAGGCGCTGGACCTGGACCAGGACGCGTTCACGGTCGGCACGGTGGCCAACTTCACCCCGAAGAAGGACCAGTTGGGCCTGCTCGACGCGCACGCGCTGCTGCGGGCCCGGCATCCGGACGCGGTGCTGGTGCTGATCGGTTCCGGCCCGCTGGAGGCGACGCTGCGTGAGCGGGCGAGTCGTCCCGACCTCAAGGGAGCGGTGGTCTTCGCCGGCTCGCGCGGCGACGTGCCCATGCTCCTGCCCGGATTCGACGTGTTCGCGCTGAGTTCGCGGCAGGAGGGGTTGCCCGTCTCGCTGATGGAGGCGATGACGGTCGGCCTGCCGTCGGTGGTGACCGCGGTGGGCGGGATGCCGGAGATCGTCACCGACGGTATCGAGGGCACGGTGGTGCCGGCCGGTGATCCGGCGGCTTTCGCCCGGGCGTTGACGGCGTTCGCCGACGATCCGGCGCGCCGGCGCGCGTGCGGCGAGGCCGCGGCCAAGCGCTCCGACGAGTTCGATGTCGCGGGCGCGCAGCGGCGGATCGAGGACGTGTACGCGAGGGTGCTGGAGGGATCGCGGTGAGTGGACCGGAGCGGGACGGTTCGCCGTTCACCGTCCGCGAGTTGGGCAAGCACGACGAGCCCCGGGTGTTGGCGCTGCTCGGTGACGCGTTGTCGGGTGGCCCGACCGGTGAGCGCACCTCGGAGTTCTTCCGCTGGAAGCACCGGGACAACCCGTTCGGCGCCAGTCCGGGCCTGGTCGCCGAGGCGGCCGGCCGGGTGGTCGCGGTACGGCTTTTCCTGCGTTGGGAGTTCGTGCTCGGCGGCGAGGTGATCCGGGCGGTGCGCGCGGTGGACACCGCGACCCACCCGGATGTCCAGGGCCGCGGCCTGTTCCGCCGGTTGACCACCGAGTTGCTGACGCGGATCGAGGCGGACACCGCGCTGGTGTTCAACACCCCGAACGGCAACAGCCTGCCCGGCTACCTGCGGATGGGTTGGCAGGAGGTCGGCAAGGTGCCGGTGTCGCTGCACCCGATCCGGCCGATCGCGTTCGCACGCGGCCTCAAGGAGTTGCGTGCCACCGGCGATCTGTCCGGTACCTCGCAGTCCTGGAACGAGGTGGACCCGGCGGCACGTTGCCGCTTCCCGACGGCTCGTCAGTTCTTCTCCGATCCCAAGGCCGCGGTGGGCTTCGACGAGTTGGTCGCGGAGGCGGACGCGGGTGACGCGGCGATCGGGCACGACAAGCTGCGCACCGCGCTCACCGGCGATTTCCTGCGCTGGCGCTACGGCGACGCGCCGGGCCTGGACTATCGGGTGGTCGCCTCGTACAAGAACGGCGAATTGACCGGCGTGGTGTTCGGCCGGCCGCGACTGCGCGGTCCGCTGGTCGAGTTCACGCTGTCCCAGATGGTGGTGCGCCCCGGCGACCGCGACACCGCGCGCAAGTTGTTCTCCGGGGTGGCCATGTCCGGTTGCGACCACGTCGCCACCCATCTGGCGCGCGGCTCCGAGGCGGCGCGGGCGGCCCGCTACGCGGGCTACGCCACACCGCCGCGCACCGGCATGCTGCTGGTCGCGCGGACCGTGCACCCGCATCCGATCGACGTCCACGACCTGCGCTCGTGGCAGCTCTCCCTGGGGGACTTGGAGGTCTTCTAGCCATCCGGCGGGCAGCCCCCGGGCCGGTCCACAGCCGACTCCCCTCGCCGCCCGCCCGACGCCGCACAGGTACGCCGTCCCGCAAGGAGCTCCGTTGTCGTCCCGTCTTGCGCCGTACACCCGGTGGGTGCCTCCGTCGCGACTGCCGTGGGGTTCCCTGCTCGCGCTCGCCGCGGTCGGTCTGTATTGCTCGGTGTTCGCGTGGGCGATGGAGTATCGCCCGTACGACACGTGGGGCGCGCTGATCGTCTTCCCGCTGCTGCTGACCATCAGCGTGCCGCTGTTGTCCCGGTTCTCCCGCGACGAGCCACCGTGGGTGCGGCGGTTGGTGATCGGCGCGCTGGTGGCCAAGTTGCTCGCGTGCTTCGCCCGGTACTGGATGTCCTTCGTGCTCTACGAGGGCCGCGCCGACGCGGCCACCTACGACCTGGTCGGGCGGGCCATCGCGCCGCACTTCCGGGACGGCGACTTCACCGTGGACATCGGCCGCAAGGTGATCGGCACCGGCTTCATCATGATCGTCACCGGGATCGTGTACGCGATCGTCGGGCAGTCGTTGCTGGCCGGCTACCTGGTCTATTCGTGGCTGGGGTTCTGGGGCCTGTATCTGTTCTGGCGCGCGTTCAACGTGGCGTATCCGGACGGTGACCGGCGCCGCTACGGCAAGTTGTTGTTCTTCCTGCCGTCCCTGTTGTTCTGGCCGTCCGGGATCGGCAAGGACACCTGGATGATGTTCACGCTGGGCCTGGCCGCCTATGGTGTGGCGCTGCTCCTGGTGCGTCGGCGTGGTGCGTTCGTGTTCCTGATCCTGGGCGCGGTGGGCACCACGATGGTGCGCCCGCATGTGACGGTGTTGCTGCTGTGCGGGCTGTGTGTCGGCTACCTGCTGCGCAATCGACCGCAACAGGCGTCCGCGCTGGGGCCGTTGCGGGCCGGTTTCGGGATCCTGGTGCTCGGGGTGGGCTGTGTGCTCGCGCTCCAGCAGGTGGGCACCTTCTTCGGGACGCCGGGCATCGGGGCCGCGCAGGCCAATCAGGTGATCGCCAAGACCCAGACCCAGACCGCGCAGGGTGGTTCGGCGCAGGCGGTGGACGATTCGGCGGCGCTGTCCATTTCGCCCGCCGCGCTTCCGCAGTCGTTGGTGACCGTGCTGTTCCGGCCGTTCCCGTTCGAGGCGCACAACATCCAGGCGCTGGTGGCGTCGCTCGAAGGGGTCGTGTTGATGGGCCTGTTCGTGGTCGCGCTGCCCCGATTGAAACGCATTCCGGGCCTGCTGATCCGAAGACCCTACGTCGCCTTCGTGATCGTCTACACGCTGGTGTTCGCGCTCGCGTTCGCGAACATCCGCAACTTCGGCATCCTCACCCGCGAACGGGTCCAGGTGTTCCCGTTCGTGCTGGTGTTGCTCGCGGTGTCGAAGCCGGATCGCACCGAGACCGACAAGGGCGGGAGTTCGGAACGCAGGCGGCGACGGACGTCGGGGCGGCAGCAGCCGGCCCCGGCGGTCGACGCCGCGGGTGGGGAAACGAGTTCGACCAGTCCGGGGTATCCCGGTGAATCCAGGGGGGATGGGGCATGGCGGTGACCGGCAAGCCGGCGGTTCTGGGTGGGGACGCGATGTTCGCGGAGGGGCTGCCGCTGACGCGCGTGCAGGTACCCGAGCGGGAGGAGTTGGCACGACGGCTGGACACGATCCTGACCAGTGGTCAGTTGACCGACGGGTCCACGGTGCGCGAGTTGGAGGAGGCCGCGGCGGCGCAGTTGGAGGTGCCGTACGTGGTGGCGGTGTCGAACTGCACCAGCGGGCTGATGCTCGCGTTGCAGGCGCTGGGGGCTCGCGGATCGGTGGCGATGCCGGGGTTCACCTTCTCGGCCACCGCGCACGCGGCGCACTGGGCGGGGGCGACTCCGGTGTTCGCCGAGGTGGACCCGGACAGCCTGACCCTGGACCCGGCCGACGCGGCGGCGCTGTTGGCCGAGTCGGGCGCGTCCGCGTTGATGGCCACGCACGTGTACGGAACGCCGTGTCGGGTCGATGAATTGGCGAAGGTCGCGGCCGACGCGAACGTGCCGATCGTCTACGACGCGGCGCACGCGCTGGGCAGCCGGCGAGCGGGTACGCCGATCGGTGGCTTCGGCGCGGCGGAGGTGTTCTCGCTGAGCCCGACGAAGGTGGTGATCGCGGGCGAGGGCGGGCTGATCGCCACCCGGGACGAGGAGTTGGCCAAGGCGTGCCGACTGGGCCGCGGGTACGGCAATCCGGGCGACTACGACTGCCTGTTCCCGGGTCTGAACGCGCGGATGTCCGAGTTGCACGCGGCACTCGCGCTGGTCTCGCTGCGGGGCCTTCCGGAGCGGGTGGCCACCCGGTCGCATCTGGTGGGGGTGTTCGCGGACGCGGTGCGCGACGTGCCGGGGTTGCGGCTGCCGGCGCTAGCCGAGGGCGACGTGTCCACCTGGAAGGACCTGACCCTGATCGTCGACCCGGACGCCTTCGGCCTGGACGTGCCGACGCTGGCCCGGGCGTTGAAGGCGGACGGGATCGACTCGCGCCGCTACTTCCACCCGCCGGTGAATCGCCAGAAGGCGTACGCGCATCTGCCTTCGCGGGCGCTGCCGATCACCGACGACGTGTCGTCCCGGGTGTTGACGCTGCCGCTGTGGTCGCACATGGACGAGCCGACGGTGCGCCGGGTCGCGGACGCGGTGACCCGCGTGCACGAGCACGCCGACGGCGTACGGGCGGCGGGCTAGCCCGAAGGGTCCGGCCGGGCCGATGGCGGTCGGTTCGGCCGGGCCGGTCGACCTGCTCGCGGTCGGGCTGAATTCGGCCCGGCCGGCGTTTGAGGCCAGGCGGGCGGGGCGACGGTCGGGAGATGGTGGCAGGCCGGTGGCTGATCGTGCTGCGCGTGGCCGCGAGCATCGTGGTCGTGCTCGCGGTGGTCGTGCTCACGGCCGCCGGCACCGCCCGCAGCACCGTGCTCAACCGGGCCTTCTATCAGGCGGCCCTGGACGACGAGCGCGCCTACAACCGGATATACGACGAGGTCCTGGTCGACCCGGCGGCCGCACAGGTCACCCGGGACCTGCTGGCCCGGATCCCGGTGCCGTCGTCGGTGATCACCGCCAACCTCAAGAGCGTGCTGCCGCCCGCGACCCTGCGCGGCATCGTGGACCGACAGATCGCCAACACCATCGGCTATCTGCGCGGCGAACAATCGGTGTTGCGGCTGACCGTGGACCTGCGCCCGGTGCTGGGCAACGTCGGCGATCTCGCCGAGCTCTACCTCGGTGACCTGATCGCCAATGTGCAGGGCAAGCCGTCGGCGGACTTCGGCGCGTTCCGCTCCGGCCTGGACGCCGCCCTGGACGACCTGGCCGCCGGGCGCCGCCCGGCCGACTTCCCGTCCTTCGCGTTGGACGGGCCGAGCATCGCCGCGACCACCGACGCGCTGGTGGCGATCGTGCCCTCGGACGCCGAGGCGCAGGTGCGCGACCAGGTCACCGCCGCGCTGGCGACCGGCGACATCGCGGGCGCGCTGGCCGTGGTCGGGCCGTATGTACTGGGCGGCAGCGCCGGGTCGGCCGGTTCGGATCTGGCCGCGCGTACCGACGACGGACAGTGGGACATGCTTCCCGACCTGGAGCACGCCGGCCTGGATCTGAGCAGCGTCTCCACCACGCGCGGTTTCACCAGGCTCGCGCTGGGTCCGGTCCAGACGCTGGCCACCGTGCTGGGCATCGTCGCGGTGCTGCTGCTGTGGTTCACCGGGCCGCGCTCCTGGACGCGCCGGGTGCCAGCGATCGCGTGGGCGCTCGCGGTCGGCGGGGTGTTCGCCGGGGCGCTCGTCCTGCTCGTGCGCTCGGAACTGCCCGACGTGTCGGCCAAGCCCACGTCGAGTTGGCCGCACTCGGTCAACACGCTGGTGGGCGATGTCCAGCAGGCCGCGATCTCGTCGCTGACCGGCGTCGGCCTGGTCGCCGCACTGGTCCCGCTGGTCCTGGGTCTGGTCCTGGTCGCGGGCGCGTGGAGCTGGCGGCGGGCGGCCGCGCGCCGCGCGCTGAACCTGCCGCCCCGGCACCGGATCGCGATCGCCGCGACGGTGGGCGTGTTCGCGGTCGCCACCGTGGTCCTGGGCGCGACGGTGGTCCCGGTCGCGGCGGGCAGGACCGAGGAGCCGCACTGTCTGGGCTCGATCGAGCTGTGCGAGCGCCGTTACGACGAGGTGGCCTACCTGACCACGCACAACGCGATGGCCAGTACCACCGACCGGTTCATCGGCCCGCTCCAGGACCCGGACCCGATCGCGCAGCTCAACGCGGGGGCGCGCGGGCTGCAACTGGACACCTATACCTGGGAGCTGCCGGATCAGGTCCAGCCGCGACTGAGCCTGTCCAGCTTCGCGCCGGACATGCAGGCCGAGATCCTGCGCCTGATCGACCTGGCCAATCCGCCACGCCCGGGCCTGTGGTTGTGCCATGCGCTGTGCCGCGCGGGGGCGGTCCCGTTGGCGCCCACGCTGCAGCGGATCGGCGCCTGGTTGGACGGGAATCCCGGGGAGGTGGTGACGCTGATTCTGCAGAACGACATCACCGGCGAGCAGACCGAGCAGGCGTTCCGCGAGGCGGGCGTGGAGCGGCTGTTGTACACGCCGTCCCCGGATCCGGCGGCGAGGTGGCCCCGACTGGGCGATCTGGTCCGCGCGGACAAACGCCTGGTGGTGTTCGCCGAGCGCGGCAGCGGTCCCGCGCCGTGGTACCGCAATTTCTACGAGTACGGCATGGAGACACCGTTCGCGTTCGCCTCCCCCGCCGAGATGTCCTGCGAGCCCAACCGCGGCGGCACCGACAAGCGACTGTTCCTGCTGAACCACTTCATCACCAACCGCGGCGGCAGCCGGTTGGACGCGGGGCGGGTGAACGCGCGGCAGTACGTGCTCGACCGGGCCCACGCGTGCGAGGCGCGGCGCGGGCGGCCGGTGAACTTCGTCGCGGTCGACTACGCGACGATCGGCGACGCGGCGGGGGCGGTGGAGGTGCTGAACGCGACGCGCTCGCGGTCGGGCTGAGCCGGGGCCGAACCCGGGCGCGGCTCAGTCGAGTTGCTTGGCGAACGTGCTCGCGAGCGTGGCGATGCGATCGGGCGGCAGCGTCTCGGCGGAGACGAACAACACCGCCTCGCCGGGGCCGTCCACGTTCAGCCGGACGGCCGCGACCTTGCCCTCGCCGACCGGGACCACCTGTTGCGGCGCGATCCGGGTCATCCGGGTGGCGAAGTCGCCGAGTGTGTCCACGCTCACGCCGGCATCGCGTTGGATCAGTGGCAGCGCCGCGTTGATCGCGGGACCGCGCCGTGCGGCCCAGGTGTCCACGTGGATCTCGACGGTGCCGACCTTGTATCGACAGGTGGCCTCGACGCCGTTGGATCGCTGCATCGCGGTCAGGTCCGAGTACGGGTCGCGCGCCTTCGCCTCGTCGTCGGACCAGCCCTGGCTGCCGTCCGCGGCCGGATCGCCCGGGGTGACCACCCCGTCGAGGTGGATCGCGGCGGTGGCCGCGGCGACGTCGAACGGCAGCGGGCATTGCGAGCCGCCCGCGCCGATCGGCCGGACCGCCTGCCGGAACTTCTCGATGTTCAACCGCTTCGAGGCCCCGGACAGGATGTCGTCGCCGTCGCTGCTGCACGCGCCGATTCCGGTGACGGCCAGTGCCCCCGCCGCGCATACGGCGAGGACCCGGCCACGTGGATGCTGCCTACGGCTCATTCGCGCAGCGTACTGAGCGTTGGTCAGGGGATCGTCATGCCATCGGAAAGACTTCGAATGCGGCTGCGAATCGGGTGCCCAGACGCGCGCCGGCCGCCCGGCCCATGCCCTCCAGGAACTCCCCCGCGTCCGCCATCTGCCCCTGGCCCAGCCCGGCCAGGTAGGCCGCGTGCGCCTCCAGCGAGGCGACGCCGAGGGCGAAGTCCTCGGTGGTGTCCACCGCGTGCCCGGACTGCGGCGAGCCGCCCGCCCACACCGCGCGTACCCCGCCCCACGGCTCGTGCCCCTCGGCGAGCAGGTCGCGGAAGACCCAGCGGTTGCCCGCGTCGCGCACCGCGTCCACGACCGCGCGGCCGACCGCGATGTGGTCGGCCTGGTTGAGCATGACGCCGCCCCAGGTGTCCCGGAAGTTCCCGGTGATCACGATCTCGGGCCGGTGCCGGCGGACCACCCGGGACAGGTCGCGGCGCAGCGGCAGGCCGTACTCCAGCACGCCGTCCGGATAGCCGAGGAACTCGACCGTGTCCACCCCCACGATCCGGGCCGACTCGATCTGTTCGGCCTCGCGCAGCGGGCGACACTCGTCCGGATCGAGTCCGTCGATGCCGGCTTCGCCGCTGGTGACCATGACGTAGGTGATCTTCTTGCCCTGCCGGGTCCACCGGGCGATCGCGGCGGCGGCGCCGTATTCGAGGTCGTCCGGGTGCGCGACGATGGCGACGGCGCGCTCCCAGTCCTCGGGCAGCGCCTCGTACGGTTCGGGCCGGGGCTCGGTGGTCATCGCATGGTCCTTCCCAAGTGGCCGCACGGGCCGGTGCTACGCGGACGTCGTCATCCTCGCAGCGGCCGATAGGATTCGTATCCTCATGAGCGCCACGATCGTCGTCAAAGACCTTGCCGCCGGACACGGAGACCGTGTCCTGTTCTCCGGATTGGACCTGGTGATCGCCCCGGGCGATGTGGTGGGCCTGGTCGGGGTGAACGGCGCGGGCAAGTCCACCCTGTTGAGGTTGCTCGCCGGCCTGGCCGAACCGGAGGCGGGGTCGATCCAGGCCAGCCCGCCGACCGCGTCGGTGGGCCATCTGCCGCAGGAGCCGGAGCGCCGGCCGGGCGAGACGGTCCGGGCGTTCCTGGCCCGGCGTACCGGCGTCGCCGCCGCGCAGGCCGCGCTCGACTCGGCGACCGAGGGCCTGGTCGAGGGCCGCGCGGGCGCCGACGACGAGTACAGCGTCGCGTTGGATCGCTGGCTGGACCTGGGCGGCGCGGATCTGGAGGAGCGGGCCGAGGAGGTCGCCGCCGATCTGGGTCTGGCGGTGGACCTGGATCGCGAGATGACCGCGTTGTCGGGTGGTCAGGCCGCGCGCGCGGGGCTGATGTCGCTGCTGCTGAGCCGGTACGACGTGTTCCTGCTCGACGAGCCGACCAACGACCTGGACCTGGACGGTCTGGACCGGTTGGAGAAGTTCGTCACCGGGTTGCGGGCGGGCACCGTGGTGATCAGTCACGACCGCGAGTTCCTGGCTCGCACGGTGGACCGGGTGGTCGAGCTGGATCTGGTCCAGCAGCAGATCCGCAGTTACGGCGGCGGCTACGACGCGTATCTGACCGAGCGCGAGGTGGCCCGCCGGCATGCGCGCGAGGAGTTCGACGAGTACGCCGACAAGCGCGGCGACCTGGAGGCCCGTGCCCGGATGCAGCGCGGGTGGATGGACAAGGGCACCCGCAACGCCCGCCGCAAGTCCACCGACAACGACAAGATCAGCCGCAAGACCCGGTCCGAGGCGAGCGAGAAGCAGGCGTCCAAGGCGCGCCAGACCGAGCGCATGATCGAGCGCCTGGAGGTGGTCGAGGAGCCGCGCAAGGAGTGGGAGCTGCGGATGGAGATCGCCGCCGCTCCTCGGGCGGGCGCCGTGGTGGCCACTCTCGGCGGTGCGGTGGTCGAGCGCGGCGGCTTCACGCTGGGCCCGGTGACGTTGCAGATCGACTGGGCCGATCGGGTCGCGATCACCGGCGCGAACGGCGCGGGCAAGTCCACGCTGCTGGCGGCGTTGCTCGGGCGGGCCGAGTTGACGGCCGGTCGCAGTGCGCTGGGTCCGGGTGTCGTGGTCGGCGAGGTGGACCAGGCGCGTGGGCTGTTCCTGGGCGACCGGCCGCTGCTGGAGGCGTTCTGCGCGGTGGTCCCGGACCTGGCGCCGGCCGATGTGCGCACGCTGCTGGCCAAGTTCGGGCTCAAGGCGGCGCATGTGCTGCGTCCGGCGGCGACGCTGTCCCCGGGTGAGCGCACCCGGGCGGCGCTGGCGCTGCTCCAGGCCGAGGGAGTCAACCTGTTGGTGCTGGACGAGCCGACGAACCACCTGGATCTGCCCGCGATCGAGCAGTTGGAATCCGCGCTGGAGTCCTACGAGGGCACGTTGCTGCTGGTCACCCACGACCGGCGGATGCTGGAGGCGGTGCGCACCACGCGGCGCATCCGAGTCGCGGACGGCCGGGTCACCGAGGTCTGATCCGTCGTTAGAATCCGAGGCCATGAACGAACTGCCGCCGGGTGCGAACCAATCCCTGCCGGGCGGCGTGGTGCACGTACGCGTGCCCGGTCCGTTCGATCTCTCCGCGTTGATCACGGGTGAGGACGGACAGGTGTCCGGCGACGCGGACTTCGTCTTCTTCAACCAGCTCGTCGCACCCGGGGTGCGCCTGGGCGGAGACACCGTCACGGTGGACCCGGCCGGCCTGCGGGCGGGCGCCACGCGCGTGACGGTGGTGATCAGTCCCGCCGACACCACGCACACCCTGGGCGAGTTGCCGCCGCCGGCGATGACGCTCACCGGCGCGGGCGGCACGCTGTTGGCCCGGTTCACCCCGCCTCGGCCGCGCACCGAGACGGTGCTGTTGTTGGTCGAGATCTACCGCCGGGGCGCGGGCTGGAAGGTACGCGCGCTGGGGCAGGGCTACGCGGACGGGCTGGCCGGGATCGCGCGCGACTTCGGCGTCGACGTCGAGGAGGAGACACAAACCCCGTCGGGTCTCTCCGACTTCCAGCGCGGGGTGGTCGAGCTGACCAATGTCGAACGCGCCCGGCACGGCCTGCGCGCGCTGGCTCCGCAGCCACAACTGACCGCGTGCGCTCAGGCGTTCAGTGCGGACATGATCAGCCGGGCGTTCTTCTCGCACACCGATCCGGACGGCCGCGAGCCGTGGGACCGGGCGATCGCGGCGGGCTACCTGTACAGCCGGATAGGGGAGAACATCGCCTGCGGCCAGCAGAGCCCGGCCGAGGTGGTGCAGGGCTGGATGGACAGTCCCGGCCATCGCAAGAACATCCTCACCCCGGAGTTCACCGAGATCGGTGTCGGGTATGTCACGGGCGGCACCTACGGCACCTCGTGGACCCAGGTCTTCGGCACCCCGCGCTGACGCCCCGGAGCCGGTGTCGGCGATCGGCTCGATTGACCCGAATGGGTACAAAGAAGAAGCCGGCGCCGGCACCGACCGGAGCGTTGCCGTTCGGGTACGGGCAGCGCGCCACCCGTGCGCACCGAACCGGCAACCGGGTGCGAGGGGCCTCGATGACGGTGCGTCATACTCGGGTGTTCGAGGCGAGGGAGATCACGTGCAGCTTGAGTTGGATCCGCCTTACGGCGTAGGGCCGATCAAGATCGGCATGTCCATGGACGAGGCAGAGGCGGCTCTGCGCGAACTCGGAGGAGATCTGTCGGGACGCACTCGTGGGTTCGCCCACTTCGGTGCGGACCTCTCGATTCATGTGGTGAGCGACAAGGACGGACTGGTCGAGGCGATCGAGGTCCATCGGTCCGAGGACGACTTCGCGGACACGGTGTTGTGTCTGGGCGTCGACGTCTTCGGCACGCCGGCCGTCGACGTCACCCGACTGCTCGGTGAACTGACACCCGTGCGGGTGGAGACCGAGGGCGCGTCGCTGGTGGCCCCGGAACTGCTGGTGGCCCTGTGGCAACCGTTCGTGCCCGGACACGGCAACAACAACGGCGTGGTCGGCGAGGGTCTGTACTTCCGCACCGCGCTGGTGGCCGGCCCCGGCTACTACGACAAAAGTGGCGAATACCGGGCTGTTCAGACCGGCTGATCCGTCTCGGCCGATCCGTCTCGGGTGACCCGGATCCGGTAACCCGGATCGGGTGACCCGAGACGAGGGGTCCGCACCGAACGATCCGGCCGTCCGAGCCCGCGGCCGGTATCGAAGGCGGACCATGGCCGGGCCGGGGGCCACGGCGGAGTCGCACGCGGCCGCCGTGGCCTTTGTCCGGCCGCCACGGGCACCATCGCGAGCACCTCGCGCGCACGAGCCGCGAGGACGGCTCGGAGGCCGCCTGCGGGCCGCCGGTGGCCATCCCGGAGGGACCGTCCCGGAGTGATCCGCTGCGGACGGTCCGCGGGCCCGGCCCCGTCCGGCGGATCCCGACCGGGCTCGGCTCCTGGCGCGCGGGTGGGCCCGGCTCGCGGTGGACGGGCTCTTCGACATCGCCGCGCCCGTGCCCACGCCGTCCACGAACTCCCGTCCCGACGGGGCTCGCGCGACAGCGCGTCACCGGAACGCGGGGACGACCGGGGTGGCGTCGGACCCGATGCGGTGGGCACACCCGTGACGGCCGAGCCGGCCGCGGCACTGCCCGCCGAAAGGGTGCAACGGCGGTGTTGTTCCACGATCTGCCCGCGAAGGACGACAACGACGACATGGGGCGACCTCGCGGTCGCCCCTCGGTTCCTCGTCCTCGGCGATATGCCGGCTCCCGCAAGTTGCGGGAGCCGGCATCGAGTCAGCGCGCCGTCATGATTCGCCCGCTTACCTCGCCGAATCCGATACGAGTGCCGTTCGGGCCGGGAGCGGTAGCGGTGATCGTGACCTCGTCGCCGTCCTCCAGATAGGTCCGGGTGGACCCGTCCGGGAGCTTGAGGGGGTTCTCGCCGTTCCAGGTGATCTCGATCAGCGCGCCGCGCTGACCGACCTCGGGGCCGCTGACCGTGCCGGAGGCGAACAGGTCGCCCGGGCGCAGCGCCGCGCCGTTGACGGTCAGGTGGGCGAGCTGCTGCGCCGCGGTCCAGTACATCGCCGCGAACGGCGGCCGGGAGATCAGGTGTCCGTTGAGCCGGACCTCCAGGGCCAGGTCCAGGCCCCAGGGTTCGCCGCCGCGGTCGTCCAGGTACGGCAGTGGCTCGACGTCGCGCGCGGGGGGTGCCACGCGTGCGACGCCGAGAGCTTCGAGGGGGACGATCCACGGCGACACCGAGGTGGCGAAGGACTTGCCCAGGAACGGGCCCAGCGGGACGTACTCCCAGGCCTGGATGTCCCGGGCGGACCAGTCGTTGACCAGACACACGCCGAACACGTGCTCGGCGAAGTCGCCCAGGCCGACCGGGGTGCCGAGTTCGGAGCCGGCGCCGACCACGAAGCCGACCTCGGCCTCGATGTCCAGTCGCCGGGTGGGTCCGAACGAGGGCGCCGCGTCGGCGGGCGCCTTGCGCTGGCCGCTGGGCCGCACGATCGGCGTGTGCGAGACGACCACGGTGCCGGCGCGGCCGTGGTAGCCGATGGGCAGGTGCTTCCAGTTCGGCGTCAGCGGCTCGGAGCCGGGTCGGAAAATGCGGCCGAGGTTGCTCGCGTGGTGCTCGGAGGCGTAGAAGTCGACGTAGTCCGCGACCTCGAACGGCAGTCGGAGCACCACCTCCTGACGCGGGATCAGGTGCGGCTCGACACTCGCCCGCAGACTCGGGTCGGTCAGCCAGGTGGTGAGCGAGGCGCGCACCTCGCTCCAGGTCGCCCGGCCGGCCGCCATCAGCCCGGTCAGGCTCGGCGCGTCCAGCACGTCGGCCGGTGCGCCCACCGCGTGCGCCGCCGCGCCGGCGTCCAGCACGAAGTCGCCGATCGCCACCCCCACCCGCGGCCGATCCGGCTCGTGGTCGGTGGTGAACACGCCGTAGGGCAGGTTGTCGATGCCGTACCCCGTGTCGGTCGGCAGCGGGACCCAGGTGGTGGGCATGGCGTGCGGCTCCTCGATCGGATCAGTCGCGGTGGTGCGGGGGTTCGCCGAGCAGACCCAGGGTGAGCGCGTCCTGGAGCGGCTCGGCGACGCTGCAGGTGCCGTAGGAGGTCAGGTAGCCGCGCAGGCGGGTGCGCTCGGTCAGGGTCAGGTCGTGCGTCATCCGGGTGAGTTCCGCGCTGTCGCGGATCGCGAGTACGTCCGCGAGCGCGTCGGATTCGGCGCCGGCGACGGCGTGGTGGGTGGCGAGCAGCAGGTTGAGGTAACCGTGGTGCTCGAAACCCGTGGTCGGGTCGGTGTGCCGCACGGCGTTGTGCAGCCCGGCCGTGACCTTGAACGGCAGTTCGCGGATCCGGCACGCGTGCACGAACGCGGCCAGCTCGGCCTCGTCCGGGAACGCGTGCGCGGCGGTACCGCCGGTGCGGAACTTGGGCCGCCCGTACGTGCCGGCGAGATTGTCCAGGTCTGCGTCGAGGCCCGCGCCTTTGAGGACCTCGACGTAGCCCGCCGTCATCTCCGGCAGGTGTTCGTGCAGCGCCGCGACCGCCTTGCCGATCTCGCCGTCGCCGGCGACCTCGATGCCCTCCAGGATCAACCCGGGGGTGTTCAGGATGGTGCGTACGGCCGGCCCCACGGTGGCGGGGCCGCCGGGAGCCACGAGCACCACGCGCAGCGGCGCGTCGGGATCGGCCAGTTCGACCAGGTCGGGCACGTGCGCCGCGCCGACCAGGAAGTTGCGCACGAACGGGGCGAACCACTCGGTGCGGTAGAGCCGGTGCGCGGGCACCGCCTCGGCCATCGGGGCGTTGCCGGGCGGGAACAGCGCGGCGTCGTCCCACAGTCCGGTGAACAGCGACCGGTGCAGCGTGTCGAGGGCGTCGGTGGAGGTGCTCACGATCGCGGCGCCTTCCCGGCCCAGGTCCAGGCGTAACCGGGATCCTCGCTCGCGAAGCCGCCCTCGCCGACGCCCAGTGGCCGGAAGGTGTCCACCATGACCGCCAGTTCGTCGAAGAACTCGATGCCGATGCTGCGCTCGTAGGCCCCGGGCTGCGGCCCGTGCGCGTGCCCGCCCGGGTGCAGCGAGATCGAGCCCTGGCCGATGCCGGATCCCTTGCGGGCCTCGTAGTTGCCGCCGCAGTAGAACATGACCTCGTCCGAGTCCACGTTCGAGTGGTAGTACGGCACCGGGATCGACAGCGGGTGGTAGTCCACCTTGCGCGGCACGAAGTTGCAGATCACGAACCCCTCCCCCTCGAACACCTGGTGCGCGGGCGGCGGTTGGTGGATCCGGCCGGTGATCGGCTCGAAGTCGGAGATGTTGAACACGTACGGGTACAGGCACCCGTCCCAGCCGACCACGTCGAACGGGTGGGTGGGGTAGACGTAGCGGGTGCCGGCGACCTCGCCGCCCAGGCCGCGGTGCTTGACCAGCACCTCGACATCGGTGCCCTCGGCCAGCAGCGGCTGGACCGGCCCGCACAGGTCGCGCTCGCAGAACGGCGCGTGTTCGAGCAGTTGGCCGAACCGGGAGAGGTAGCGCTTTGCCGGCGCGATGTGCGAGTTGGCCTCGATGCAGTACGCGCGCAGCGGCTCGTCGGTGCCGGGCACCCACCGGTGGGTGGTGGCGCGCGGCAGGATCACATAGTCACCGGCGCCGACGGTGAGTGCGCCGAACACGGTCTCCACCGTCCCGGTGCCGGACTCGATGTAGACGCATTCGTCGCCGAGCGCGTTGCGGTACAGCGGGGAGGGGCTGCCCGCGACCACGTAGGAGATCCGTACGTCGCCGTTGCCCAGCACCAGTCGGCGGCCGGTGACCGCGTCGACCGCCTTCCACTCGTTGTCCGCGAACAGCTCGTGCAGCTTGAGGTGGCGCGGCTTGAGCGGGTGGTTGGCGGCGATGCTCTGGTCGGGGACCTCCCACACGCTCGCGTCGGCGATGGCCGAGGGGATCGCGCGGTGGTAGAGCAGGGAGGAGTCGGAGGTGAAGCCCTCCTCGCCCATCAGCTCCTCGTAGTACAGGCCGCCGTCGGGGCGGCGGTGCTGGGTATGCCGCTTCGGCGGCACCTCGCCCACGCTGCGGTAGTACGCCATGACTGCCCGACTCCTCCGTCCGCTCCCGTGCCCTGCTCTCCCGGCGCTGCCGGTGGGTTCCCCCGACCGGCCTAGAGGTTGCCGCGCCGTTCCTGCTCGCGCTCGATGGCCTGGAACAGCGCCTTGAAGTTCCCCTTGCCGAAGCCGAGCGAACCGTGCCGCTCGATCAGCTCGAAGAACACGGTCGGCCGGTCCTGGACGGGCTTGGTGAAGATCTGCAGCAGGTAGCCGTCCTCGTCGCGGTCGACCAGGATCTTCAGTTCGCGCAACGTCTCGACCGGTACCCGGGTCTCGCCGGCCCACTCCCCGAGCGTGTCGTAGTAGCTGTCCGGGGTGGCCAGGAACTCGACGCCCATCTCGGCCATCGCGCGCACCGAGGCCACGATGTCGCCGGTGGCCAGCGCGATGTGCTGCACGCCGGGGCCGCCGTAGAACTCCAGGTACTCGTCGATCTGCGACTTCTTGCGGCTGACCGCGGGC
Organism: Embleya sp. NPDC005971; assembly: GCF_040629175.1. Lineage (NCBI taxonomy): Bacteria > Bacillati > Actinomycetota > Actinomycetes > Kitasatosporales > Streptomycetaceae > Embleya > Embleya sp. NPDC005971. Next base: position 47,618 of record NZ_JBEXUX010000010.1, read on the forward strand.
TCGTTGAGCGGGAACTTCACCCGGTGGTTGCCGCTGGTGACCACCTTGGACATGAGCGCGGAGTACTCGGTGGCGATGTCGTCGCCGATGAACTCCTTCATGTTGGTGAAGCCCATGACGCGGTTGTAGAAGGAGACCCACTCGTCCATGCGGCCCAGTTCGACGTTGCCCACACAGTGGTCGATCGCCTGGAAGTAGCGCTTGGGGTGGTCGGCCGGCTTGCCGCGGAACAGCGGGTCGGCGGCGACGAAGCCGGGCAGGAACGGGCCCTTGTAGCCGGACCGGTCCACCAGCGTGTGTCGGGTCTGGCCGTAGGTGGCCAGTTCGGCGGTACGCACCGTGCCGTGCTCGTCGCTCTCGTCGTGCGGCTCCACCAGGATGGTCGCGCCGTTCTCCCGGGCGTAGGCGATCGCCTTGTCGACGTCCGGCACCTCGATCGCGAGGTCGGAGACGCCGTCACCGTGGGCGGCGGTCGCGACGCCGACCTCGGTGCCGGCGTGAACCTCGCCGGTGATCCGGAAACGCGCCTTGCCGGACACCAGTACGTACTCGGCGACGTCGCGCGACCCCGTTTCGGGCCCGCGGTAGGCGACACAGGTCATGCCGAATGCCGTCGAGTAGTAGTGCGCGGCCTGTTTGGCGTTGCCGACGAAGAAACGAACATGGTCCATCGCGACGACCGGGAAGGGGTCTCCCGCCGGGTCGTGCTCGACGGCGCCGACGAGGGCGTCGGTGTCTTCAAGGGTGGTGAAGGTGCTCATGACGCGCGATCCCCTCGGAAAGGAACGGATGCCGGAAGTACACTTCCGGATACAACATCTGACAACATCAAACTCGGGAGCTGTACAAAATGCCTAGCTGAGGCGGCCATATGCGGGATGATCTTCAGGATTCGCGTAGCACGCTCGACGAATTGGACGTGCGTCTCATCCGGGCGGGCCGGCAACACCCCCGGGCCGGCATGTTGGAGTTGTCCCGGGTGATCGGGGTCTCCCGCGCCACCGTCCAGGCCCGCCTGGAGCGGATGGAGGCGGCCGGAGTGATCACCGGCTACGGCCCCGAGGTCGATCTGGTCGCCGCCGGATACCCGGTTCTGGCCTTCGTCACACTGGAGATCGCCCAGGGCGGCCTGTCCGGCGTGGCCACCGCGCTGAGCGCGGTCCCCCAGGTACTGGAGGCCTACGGCACCACCGGCATCGGCGACGTGCACTGCCGCATCGCCGCCACCTCGAACCAGGACCTGCAACAAATCCTGATCGACATCAACCGCATCCCCGAGGTGGTCCGCTCCACGAGCGTGATCGTCCTGTCCGAGGTCGTCCCGATGCGCACCCTCCCCTTGCTGGAGGCCCGAGAACGCCGCCGCCCCAGCCGCGTCCCGGCCCTGCGGGAGAACGCCGCTCGGCCGGACGCGGCGAGCTGATCCGGCCGGGGCGGGCCTGGCAGGCGATCCGCCCCGGCCCGACCAGGCTTGGGCCCGGCAGGCCGAACCGACCGATCGGGCCCGGGCCCGGAGCGCTCCGCGCCACCGGGCCCGTTCTCCTCGGTGGGCAGAGCGTCTTCATGCACGTCCACCGCCGCCCGCGCCCGGCGCGTTTTCGTGCACGAGAGCCGATCCCGCCACACCGCGCTCGACCCACCCGCACTCGCCGACATCCTCCGCCCGCACCGACGCTCTCCCCGCGTTCGCCGGCGTCCTCGCGCGGGAGCCCGTCCGTTCCGTCACACCGCACGCGATCCGCCTACTCCTAGCCGCCCCTCGCCCCTCGCCCCTCGCCCCTCGCCGAGCGTCGCCTGTCCGCGTGCGAGCCGGTCCCGCCGCACAGGGCACTCGACCCACCTGTCACCCGCCCTACCGCGCTCGACCGACCCCCGCCCCGCGCCTGCCGACGCCCCGGCCGCCCCGTGCCCGAGCGGAAACCGGAGGCGCCCCGGTGGGGCAGGGCGACAGGGGGTTCGGTGGGGCGGGAGAATGGCGGGGGCAGGCTTGGTGATGAGGTGGATCGGGACGTGACGATGTCGGTGTCTGGGCAGCAGGGTTCGGAGCAGGGTGCGCCGCGGGATGTGCATCGGCTGATCGCCGAGGAGCTCGGGGTTCGCGAGGGGCAGGTCAGAGCCGCGGTCGAGTTGCTCGACGGTGGGGCGACCGTGCCGTTCATCGCCCGGTACCGCAAGGAGGTGACCGGGACTCTGGACGACACGCAGTTGCGCAATCTGGAGGAGCGGCTGCGCTACCTGCGGGAGCTGGAGGAGCGCCGCACCGCCGTGCTCGCCGCGATCGAGGCGCAGGGCAAGTTGGACGACCCGCTGCGGGCACAGATCCTGGCGGCCGATTCCAAGGCTCGGTTGGAGGACATCTACCTCCCGTACAAGACGAAGCGGCGAACCAAGGCGCAGATCGCCCGCGAGGCCGGTCTGGAACCGCTCGCGCTCGGGCTGTTGGGCGACCCCTCGCGCGAGCCGGCCGCCGCGGCCGAGGCGTTCGTGGACGCGGACAAGGGCGTCGCCGACGCCCAGGCGGCGTTGGACGGCGCGCGTTCGATCCTGGTCGAGCGGTTCGCCGAGGACGCCGACCTGATCGGCGCGCTGCGCGAGCGGATGTGGACGCGCGGCCGGGTCGTGGCCAAGGTACGCGACGGCAAGGAGGAGGCCGGCGCCAAGTTCGCCGACTACTTCGACTTCGCCGAGCCGTTCACCCGGCTTCCCTCGCACCGGATCCTGGCCATGTTCCGCGGCGAGAAGGAGGACGTCCTCGACCTCACCCTCGCCCCCTCGGCGGACGAGGAGGTCGACGGCCCGACCGAGTACGAGCGCTCGATCGCGCACACGTTCGGCATCGTCAACCGGGACCGGCCGGCCGACAAGTGGCTCGCGGACACCGTGCGCTGGGCCTGGCGTACCCGGATCCTGGTGCACCTGGGCATCGACCTGCGCGGTCGGCTGCGGCAGGACGCCGAGGACGAGGCGGTCCGGGTGTTCGCCGCCAACCTGCGCGATCTGCTGCTCGCGGCGCCGGCCGGCACCCGCGCCACGATGGGCCTGGACCCGGGGCTGCGTACCGGGGTCAAGGTCGCGGTGACCGACGACACCGGCAAGGTGGTCGCCACCGAGACGATCTACCCGCACGAGCCGCGTCGCCGCTGGGACGAGTCGATCGCCACGCTCGCGAAGCTGGCCGCCGCGCACCGGGTGGACCTGGTCGCCATCGGCAACGGCACCGCGTCCCGCGAGACCGACAAGCTGACCGCCGAACTGATCGCCAAGCACCCCGAGTTGGGCCTGACCAAGGTGATGGTGTCCGAGGCCGGCGCCTCGGTGTACAGCGCCTCGGCCTTCGCCTCGCAGGAACTCCCGGACCTGGACGTGTCGTTGCGCGGCGCGGTCTCGATCGCCCGCCGACTCCAGGACCCGCTGGCCGAGTTGGTCAAGATCGACCCGAAGTCGATCGGCGTCGGCCAGTACCAACACGACCTGTCCGAGCTGAAGTTGTCCCGGTCGCTGGACGCGGTGGTCGAGGACTGCGTGAACGCGGTCGGCGTGGACGTCAACACCGCGTCCGCACCGTTGCTCACCCGGGTATCCGGAATCGGCGCGACGCTGGCCGAGAACATCGTGCAACACCGGGACGCCAATGGCCCGTTCAAGACCCGGCGCGATCTGAAGAACGTCGCGCGGCTGGGCCCGAAGGCGTTCGAGCAGGCGGCGGGCTTCCTGCGGATTCCGGCCGGCGACGACCCGCTGGACTCCTCCTCCGTGCACCCGGAGGCGTATCCCGTGGTGCGCAAGATCGCCGCGGCGGCGGGCGGTGACGTCCGCACCCTGATCGGCGCGGCGCCCCGGCTGCGCGCGCTGGACCCGAAGGCGTTCACCGACGAGAAGTTCGGCCTGCCGACGGTGACCGACATCCTGCGCGAGTTGGAGAAGCCGGGCCGCGACCCGCGGCCGGCGTTCAAGACGGCGACCTTCAAGGAGGGCGTCGAGAAGTTGTCCGACCTGCAACCCGGGATGCTCCTGGAGGGCGTGGTCACCAACGTGGCCGCGTTCGGCGCGTTCGTGGACGTCGGCGTGCACCAGGACGGCCTCGTGCACGTCTCGGCGATGTCGAAGACGTTCGTGAGCGACCCGCACGACGTCGTCAAGTCGGGCGACGTGGTCCGGGTCAAGGTGCTCGACGTGGACATCCCGCGCAAGCGGATCTCGCTGACGCTGCGGCTGGAGGACGAGGCGGAGCAGCGCGGGGCGCGCGGGGATCGCGGCGACCGGGCCGATCGCGGTGACCGCGGCCCTCGACCGGAGCGCGGGGCGCGCGAGGGTCGGCCGCAGGGTGACGGGCGACGGGGCGACGGCCGCCAGGGCGGCAACGGCGGGGGCGGCCGGGGCCAGGGCCAGGGCGGCAACACCGGTGCGAGTGGCGGGGGTCAGGGACGACGTGCCGCCGCACCCCCGAAGCAGACCAGGGGTCCGCAGGGGCCGGCCGGGGGCGGCGGCGCAATCGCGGACGCCCTCCGGCGGGCCGGATTGGTGGAGTGAGGCCGGTGATCGCCCTCGCGTGAGGGCGGGTGGGGGCGCGGGTGGCCCGGCGGGCCCATGGAGCGACCGGGCACCCGAGCACTCCGCACCCCCACCTTCGGGCGACGGCCACCGCCGAGCGCCCGTTCAGCCGAGAACGGGGACGGACGCCGGGTCGCCCTGCGAACCCGTGAAGCGGCCGGGCCGCCCGGGCGCTCCGCACCCCCGCCTTCGGGCGACCGCCACCGCCGAGCGCCCGCTCAGCTCGCCTGGGCCCTGGGGGCCAGCGCCTTCAGGACCGTCGTGTGGGTGACGCCGTACTCGGCGAGCAGGTCCGCGACCAGGCCCGGGCCGGCCGTCAGTGCGAGCAGGATGTGTTCGTCGCCGATGTGCCGCTGACCGCGCTCGATCGTCTCGCGCAACGACTGCTCCAGCACCCTCTTGGCGCCGGGCGTGAACGGCACGTGCCCGGTCCGACCGCCGCCGAACGGCCACAGCCGCCGAGTCCGCCGCGCCGGCACCAACGCGCCCTCGCCGTGCGTCTGTTCGACGCGCGCGACGATCTCGCCCACGTCGATCCCGAGGTCGGCGAGCGCCGCCTCGTCGGCCTGCGAGACGCCGCCGCGCCGCCGGGCCCGGGCCAGCCCGCGCTCGATCTCGTCCCGACCGGCCACGAAGCCGAGCGCGGCGAGCGCGACCGAGGTCCGCGTACCCTCCGCGTCCAACAGCGCCGCAAGCATGTGCTCCTCCTCCACGCAGGCGTCGCCGGCCTGCCGCGAGTGCTCGATCGCCCCGTACACGACGCCGCGGGCACTGTCCGTGAACCTCTCGAACATCAGTTCCTCCCGTGCTTCTTGTGCACTGCCTGTCGGCTCACCCCGAGCTCCGCGGCGATCTCCTGCCACGACCAGCCCTGCACACGCGCACTGCGCACCTGCACGGCCTCGAGCTGTTCGAGCAGCCGGCGCAGCGCGGCCACGGCCCGTAGGCCCACTCGTGGATCGCGATCCCCCGCACGACTGGCGAGGTCGGTTGCTTCGGTCATATCCGTCAACCTACGTTGACATTCCGCATCTGTCAACCACGATTGACACCCACGTCGCCGGAAAGGCTGCCGAGCGACCGCCGGAAAGGCCCTCCGGAAGCCGTCGAAAAGAGAGCGCACGCACCCCGCCGACCCGCTACGGTCGCGAACCATGCGAATTCTTGTACTCGGAGGCACCGCTTTCGTGGGCCGGGCGATCGTCGAGGACGCACTGGTCCGGGGCGCCGAGGTAACCCTGTTCGGCCGTGGCAGAACCGGCACCGACCTCTTCCCGCAGACCTCCCGGCGAATCGGCGACCGCGACACCGGCGACTACTCGGCACTGCGCGACGGCGAGTGGGACGCGGTGGTGGACGTCAGCGGATACGTACCGCGCCATGTCGGCCAGGCGATGGCCGTACTCGGCGACCGGGTCGGCCGCTACCTGTTCGTCTCCAGCCAAGCGGTGTACGTACAGTCCGGGGTCGGCCCCGGCTCGGACGAGGACACCCCCCGCCGCCCTCCCGTCCGCGACACCGAGGAACTCGACAACGACACCTACGGCCCCTGCAAGGTCGCCTGCGAGGACGACGTACTCGCCCGCTACGGCGACCGCGCCACCATCGTGCGCCCGGGCAAGGTCGCCGGTCCCCACGACGTCCAGGAAACCTTCACCTACTGGACCCGCCGAGCCGCCCGAGGCGGCCGCGTCGCCCTCCCGGGCCGACCCGAACAGCCGATCCAGATCGTCGACTCCCGCGATCTGGCCCGCCTGGTCACCCAGCTCCTGATCGACAACCGCCCCGGCGCCTTCCACGCCGTGGGGCCGGCCGAACCAACCACCCTGGGCGACCTGATCCACACCTGCGCCCATGTCGCCGGCACCGAGGTCGAAATCGTCCCCGTCTCCCCCGACGCGGTCCCCGACCCCTTCCCCCTGGTCACCCCCGAGCACCAATGGGCCACCCGCCAACGCAGCGCCGCCCGCGCCCGCGCCGCCGGCCTCCCGTCCACCCCCCTCTCCACCACCGCCGCCGACGTGCTCGCCTGGGACCGAGCCCGAGGCGAACCCCCGCTCTCCCAGGGCCTCTCCCCGGAGCAGGAGGCCCGCCTGCTCGACAAGACCTGACCCCCGCCCCCACCCCGGCGCCCGCAAGCCGACCTCCCCCGCCAAGCCCCAGGTCAGCCCCACCCATCCCGGTCCGATCCCCCTCCGGATCTTTGATATGGTTCTCCACGTCGCCGCACGAAACACCAGCGGAGACCACCCGGTCCGGGTGGCGGAATTGGCAGACGCGCTAGCTTGAGGTGCTAGTGCCCGAAAGGGCTTGGGGGTTCAAGTCCCCCCTCGGACACAGGCCGTAACCCCAATTTGTGCGGGTCGAGGATCACCTCGGCTCGCACTTTTTGCGTTCCGGTGTCGTATGTGAGCCGTAGCCCGAGCGCGTCGTGGGTCGCCTTCTTGAACTGCGGTTTTGCCTCGACGAGCGCCATACGGATGTCCCCGATGCCGTGCGCACGAGTGCTTCCATCTCGTTCCTCTCCATGCGCCGGCCCTGCGCGCATCCGTCGGTGCGCCGCTCCCAGAGGCGGGACGCGGCGACGTGACCCGAATCGAGGCGGCGGCCCGCGCCGGATCGACCGAGGCGGAGACCGCGAGTTCGCCGCAGGCATCGGCTCCTGGGACGCTGCGCCCCAGTGCCCGAGAGGGCTTCTTGCGGTGCCCGTACCCTGATCGCGGCGCGGCCGCGACGGGCGTGCCCAAACCACAACGGGGGATTCACCGTGGAAGGTCTGCTCCTCGACGGCCGCTACCGCTGTGTCGTGTGTATCGGCAGTGGCGGGATGGGCGACGTGTGGCGTTGCCGCGACGAGCGCATCGGGCGGGATGTCGCGGTCAAGCTGTTGTCGTACGCCGCGAACTCCGGCGGCGCACCCGACCGCTTCGAGCGCGAGGCGCGCATCGTGGGTGCGCTGGGCAGCCCGGCGATCGTGACCGTGCACGACTTCGGGCGGGCCGAGGTCGGCGGGCGGATGACCCCCTACCTGGTGATGGAACTGCTCGCCGGCACCGCGCTGAATGCCCGTCTCATGACCGGAGTTCCGGTGCCGGTCGCCGACGTGGTGGCCTGGGGCAGCGCGGTGTGCATCGCGCTCGAACACGCGCACGCGCGCGGCGTGGTCCACCGCGACATCAAACCCGCCAACGTCTTCCTGTGCGCCGACGGGTCGGTCAAGGTGCTCGACTTCGGCATCGCCCGGATCGTCGAACCGGACGCCGGGCACACGCCGATGACGGTTACCGGCGCGATCCTGGGCACCCCGCACTACATGTCCCCGGAGCAGGCGGGCGGCAAGAAGGCGGACCACCGCAGCGACCTGTACTCACTGGGCTGCCTCCTGTACGCCCTGGTCGACGGGCAGCCGCCGTTCCACGCCGAGTCCATGTACGGCATCGCCATGCAGCACCTGACCACGCCGCCTCGTCCGCCGGGTCCGGAGCGTCGGGGGCTGCCGGAGGACTTGCGGCAACTGATTCTCGCGTTGCTGGCCAAGGCGCCCGAGGACCGGCCGCAGAGCGCGGTGGAGGTACGCGAACGCCTGGCCGCGATCGGGGCCGACGGCAGTGCCGGGGATGGTGCCCCTGGCGGTATCCCGGCACGTCCGCGCGTGCCTCCGATGATGCCCCCAGCCCCTGTCTTGCCCGGCTCGGCGCCCGCGCCCGAGCCGGCAGCCCGGCGCCGCAAGTTCGTCCTCGGCGCTGTCGCGGCCGTCGTCGCGCCGGCACTTGCGGTTGCCCTCGCCATCCAGTGGACGGAAGGCGACGACTCGGGGAACAAAAGGAAAGGCGCCGCGAGCGGCCAGTCGGACACGAGAACGAACCCCGCTACCGACCCGAACGCGAAACGGGACTCGACCTCACCCGCTGCCCCACCCGCCGGCGGATCCGGGGCGAGAGCCGACGCGATCCCGGCCACCTTCGAGGAAGCCGAGGCCCGCAAGGCGACCGTCCCGCTCATGTCGCAGATCCGGGCGACCGACCCCTGCGCGATGCTCGACCGTGAGTTCCCGAAGCGTTTCGGCTCGGTCGTCGTCGAGACGGCACGCCAGGCGCAGAAGTTCACCGAGTGCCAGATCGTGGCGAACAACGGCGGTGCGACCGACCTGAGTGTGCGGTTCCGGGTCGAGTTGGGCGTCCTGCTCACCGCCCAGGAACGCGCCAAGCTGACACCCGTCACGGTGGACGGCGTCGCACTCTTCCAGGATCAGGTGTCCGCGTCTGCCAACACCTGCACGGTCACCCTCCCCTTCGGGGACAGCGGGTTCGGGGCGGCGGTGCAAGTCAACCAGCACTACCCCAACAAGGGGTCGGACCAGGCACCGTGGGCCGAGGGCTGCGCAACCGCCAAGTCGTACGCGGTCCTCATCGCCCCGAAGGTCACCAAACTGGCGCCGCGCGCAACGGCCCCGACCGGACACACACTCGTCGGCAAGGACCCGTGCAACTCGATCGACGCGTCGGCGCCCAAGGTCCAGGGCTGGACGTACCAGGGCATCAGCCGCAACCTTCCCTACCGTTGCTCGGTCAAGCTGGTGAACGGCGACTCGACCTACACCGTCGCGATCACCTACAAGCGGGACGCCGAGCAGGTGGCCGCAGGCGCCAAGCCGATCTCGGTGCGCGGCATGAACGGCATCGAACTGTCCGACAGTGGAAAGACATCGTTCTGCATCGCGTCGCTGACCTACGTCCGCGAAACATCCGGCACGGCGTGGGACGCCCAACTCATCAGCCTGGACGTCAACCAGGAGTCGGACAAGGGCGGCTCCACGCTGGACACCTGCGCCCTGGCCGACACCGTCTTCAAACTGGTGACCGACGCACTCGGCGGCTGAGCCACCACGCCGCATCCCCCGCCGGCGCGTCCGGCGCCGATGCCCGAGGAAGGCGCCTGCTCCGGGCCGTGGGTGCCGAATGGTCCATCCGCGCAGGTCAGGCTGCGCGTCGGCACCCGTGGACGGTGGTCGAACGGGTACGCGGCCACCCACGAGGGAAGACCCGACCCGCTCCGACGGCACGTGCCCGGCCGCCCTCGGGCGGTCAGCCACCCGCCCCCGGGGGGCCGTCGCCGCGCAGTCGTTCCAGGTCCGAGGCGCGTACCTGGATGACGAACACGGCGATCACCACGGCGATCACCGCGAAGATCGCGGCCGTCACGAAGGCCGTGGAGATGCCGGTGGTCAGCACCTGGTGACTCCATGGCGCGGGCAGCACGCCGGTGCGCTCGAAGTTCGCCCGCTCGGCGGGGCTCGCCTGGGCGAGGAACTCGGGCACCTGATCCTTCGCCTCGTTGCGGTTGGCCGTGCCGAAGACGGTGACCAGGATGGACAGGCCCAGCGAACCGCCCACCTGCTGGGTGGCGTTGAGCAGGCCCGTGGCGGCGCCGGTTTCGTGGCGGGCGACGCCGGAGACGGCCATCAGGGTCAGCGACACGAACTGCATGCCCATGCCGAGGCCGAAGATCAGCGTCGGGCCCAGGATGCTGCCGGCGTAGGTGCTGTGTACGTCGGTACGGGTCAGCCAGGCGAGGCCGGTCGCCGCCAGGATGGCGCCGACGACCATGAAGGGTTTGGGTCCGTAGCGCGGCAGGAGCTGGGAGGAGAAGCCGGCGCCGACCGCGACCACCGCGCTGATCGGGAGGAAGGCCAGGCCGGCCTGAATCGGGCTGAAGCCCAGGACATCCTGGACGAACAGGGTGAGGAAGAAGAACATCCCGAAGATCGCCGCGGCCAGGCACAACATGATGCCGTACGTGCCCGCCCGATTGCGGTCCGCGAACATCGCCAGCGGGGTGATCGGCTGCCTGGAGTTGCGCTCGACGGACACGAAGATCACGAGCAGTACGGCGGCCGCCGCGAACGCGCCCAGGGTCAGGGCGTCCCGCCATCCCTCCTGGGCGGCGCGGATGAACCCGTAGACGAGCGAGCCGATGCCCAGCGTGGAGGTCAGCGCGCCGAGCAGGTCGAAGTGGCCGGGATGGCGCTCGGATTCCCTGATGTAGCGCGGCGTGGCCAGCACGATGAGCAGGCCGATCGGCACGTTGACGAAGAACACCCACCGCCAGTCCAGCCATTCGACCAGGACACCGCCGGCGAGCAGCCCGATCGCGCCACCGCCGGCGGAGACCGCCGCGAACACGCCGAAGGCCCGGTTCCGGGCCGGGCCTTCGGGAAACGTCGTGGTGATCAACGCGAGTGCGGTCGGGGAGGCGATGGCGCCGCCCACACCTTGCAGGGTCCGCGCGGCGAGCAGTTCCGGCGCGCTCTGCGCGAGTCCGCCGAGCAGCGAGGCGATCACGAACAGCAACACGCCGAAGACGAACACCCGCCTGCGGCCCAGGATGTCGCCGGCTCGCCCGCCGAGCAGCAACAGGCCGCCGAAGGTGAGCGTGTAGGCGTTGAGCACCCAGGACAGGCTGGTGGTGGAGAACTCCAACGAGCGTTGGATGTGCGGCAGGGCGATGTTCACGATGGTGATGTCCAGGACCACCATCAACTGGCACGAGGCGATCACCGCGAGCGCGGCACCACTGCCGCCGCTTCGTGGGGATGCGGCGGCGGTGGCGCCGCTTCGCCCGGATCCGGCGGCGGCCTGCGGGGGTGTCGCGTGCGGGTTCGCCATGATGCGTCCTACGCCGTCTTGCGAGTCCTGCGGATCCTTCGCCCTGCGGATCCTTCGGGTCCTGCGCTGCCGAGGGCCGCGTCCGACGCGGCGCCGTCCGGCGAAGGGGCGGCGGGCCGCCCACCCGGGCGATATTCGCCCACTCGTTCGACCGTAAACCCGGACCCCCGCCGCCACCACCCGGCGGAGTCTCTTGCGGTCCGTTCCTCCGCGAAGGGCCCGCGCCCGGCTTCGCCGGTCACCGCGCGGGATCCACCCGGGCGGTGACCGGCATTGCGACGACTCAGGCCGTCTTCGGGGTGGCGCGTACGCCCATGTGCAGGTACGACGAGCCGTCGGCGAGTTCGTAGAAGACCATGCTGTCCCAGAGCGGGCTGCCCTCGCGGCGGCCCACGAACGTGGTCTCGTCGACGGATATCAGGTCCCAGTCCATCGCCGGCGAGATGTCCGCCAGCTCGCCGGTGACCTCGACGTGCAGGTGGAACCTGCCGTCCTCCTCCACGGTCACCGTGGCGAGGCAGCCGACCCGCTCGTACGTTCCGACGTAGCGGGCGACGTCGACGTCGACCGGCGTCTCCGGCGGGCCGAGCAGTTCCGGCATCTCGACGTCCGCCAGCGCGGCGAACAGCTCGCGGCCCAGGGCCCGCTGCAGCGCGGCGGTCTCGCCGCCGTTGGCCAGCAGGCAGACCACCGTGCCGGTGTCCGGGATGACCCAGAGCATCGCGGCCTGGCCGATGGTGTTGCCCGCGTGCATGATCACCCGGTGTCCGGACCACTCGTCGAGGATCCAACCGATCCCCCACTCCGGGGCGAGCGTGTACGGGTTCGGCAGGCGCACCTGCGACACGACCATCGCCTCGGGCGCGGCCAGCAGGTCGGTGCCCAGGTGGGCGCGCCCGAACGCGACCACGTCGCTCGCTCGCGCGCAGATCAGCCCGGCCGGCCCCATGGCCCGCGGCAGGCCCCATACCGGCGTCGGCTTGCCGTCCTCGACGTGCCCCGTCGCCGCACTGAACCGCAGCACGTCCTCCGGCAGCGTCCAGGTGTGCGTCAGGCCCAGGGGTTCGCAGATCTGCTCGCGCAGCGCCTCGTCCCAGCTCTTGCCGGTGAGCCGCTCGATGATGCGCCCCGCGATCACGAAGCCGGAGTTGCAGTACGAGAACGACTCGCCGATCGGGTGGTTCTGGGTGAGGTCGGCGCAGGCCGTGAGGTACTTCTCCAGACAGTCGTCGCCGCGCCCGGTGTCCAGGAACAGGTCGCCGTCGATACCGGAGGTGTGCGTCAGCAGGTGCCGCACGGTCACCGTCTTGGTCACCTCGGCGTCGGCGACCTTGAACTCGGGCAGCAGGTCGACGACCGGGGTGTCCAGCGTGAGTCGACCCTGTTCGACCAGCAGCATGAGCTGGGTCGCCGTCCAGACCTTGGATACCGAGCCGATCTGGAACAGTGAGTCGGTGGAGACCGGCGTCCCGGTGTCCTTGTTCAGGACTCCGGCGGCGAAGGAGTGCACCTCGCCCTCGTGCAGAAAGGCCAGGCTCGCGCCGGGCACCTCGAATTCGACGGTCAGCTCGGCGAGGCGGGCGTTCCAGTACGCGGCGTCGACGGTTGCGGTCATGGGACCTCTTTCGCAGTGGGCTGGGCGGGGCGTACCGGCACGCTACGCGGAGCCGGCGCTCCCGCTCATGGCCGTGACGACGAACCCGAGAGCGACCCTTGGTGCGAACGCACAAGTGCCGACGCCCGCCCCGCGCGCGCACCGCCGCGAATCCGCCCGCGTCAGCGCGGCGAGGTGGGGCGGCCGACCCGGACCAGCCCGGATTCGTAGGCCACCACCACGGCCTGGGCGCGATCCCGGAGTGCCAACTTGCCCAACAGTGCGCGCTCGTGGCGCTCGACCGTCGCGCCGTCCACCCGCATCGCCTCGGCGATCTCGTCGCGCGCCCTGCCGGTCGCGATCAGGCGCAGCACCTCGATCTCGGGTGCGCTCAGGTGCGCGAGAGCCGCGGGAACGACCGCGGCCACGGGCGTCGCGGAAGCGAGAGCGGGCTCGGCGACGGGCTCTGCCGGAACCGGCTCCGCAGCCGCCGGCACGGCGGGTTCCACCGCCGTCATCGGGATGCTCGCCGCGACCCGGAAGCCGCCGTCCGCAACCGGCCCGGCCTCGAACGACCCGCCGTGCACGGCCACCCGCTCGCGCATCCCGACCAGCCCGTGTCCACCGCCGGTCGTCGCGTAGCCGCCGCCGAGGTGCTCGCCGCCGCCGTCGTCCCGGATCTCGATCGCGACCGCCGTCGGCAGGTACTCCAGCCGCACCCGGGCCATCGCCGCGCTGCCGGCGTGCTTGCGGGCGTTGGTGAGCGCCTCCTGGGTGATCCGGTACAGCGTGAGGCCGACCGTCAGGGACAACTCGCGGCGCGTGCCGACCACCTGGAGCTCGGTCGGCAGGCCGGCCAGGGAGGATTCGGCGATCAGCCGGTCCAGGTCGTCGACGCCGGGTTGTGGGGCCGACGGCGCGGATTCCGGGTCCTTGTCGCTGCGCAGTACGCCGAGCAGTTGGCGCATCTCGTCCAGCGCGACCCGCCCGGATGCCTCCAGCGTGAGCAGCGCGCCACGCGCGCCGTCCGGGTCGCGGTCCAGGCCGGCCCGGGCACCGCCGGACATCAGGTGCATCGTGGTGATGTGGTGCGCCACGATGTCGTGCAGTTCGCGGGCGATCCGCCGGCGCTCCTCGGTCAGCGCCCGCTCGGCAAGCAACTCCCGGTTGACCTCGACCTGGGCCTGCCAGTGCCGCACCGCGGCGCTCGCGCCGACGACCAGCATGGTCGCCACGAGGTCGCCGCTGAAGGTGTAGAAGAGCGGCATGTCCGCGTCGGCATAGCCGGACGTCTGGGCGGCCAGGGTGAGCAGCATGGCGAGGGCGATCGTCCTGGGCCGACAGGACAGCCCGACGGTGTACAGCGCGATCGCCAACACGAAGCCGAACCGCTGCCCGATGTCGCTGGTCAGGTTCAGGCCGATCTGAAGCACCAGCACCATCAGCAGCACCGGGAACGGGGCGCGTCGACGCGCGATCAGGCACAGCGCCGCCGCGATCAGGAACGCGAGGTTGGCCGCGGTCTCCGCAGGCCCCGGACCGCGCACGGTGACCGCGTAGCCGAGCAGGTCGGCGGCCATCGCGACGAGCACGACCAGGATGTCCGCCCGGTTGCGGCCCTGGAACACCCGGCGGATCCCGGGTGACCCGACTGCCCGCGCGGAATCGGCAGCGGGCAGATCACGGCCGGTGATCGCCTTGCCGAGCGCGGCCATGGACTTGGGCCCGAAGCCCATCCAGGGCCTCCTTCCGTGGGGAACGGCGTGCCAGTATTCCACCGCGCCGATCTTTGGTCGAAGCGGGCGAATCGCCCCGACCCCGACACGCCGCGGCGATCGGCCCACCCCCGAACCACTCGGCCGCGCCGTTCCCCCACACCGCCCTCATGGACCCCGCGCCGGGCCGCCCCGATCGGGGGTGGCCACGCCGAACGACGGGCTCTGCAGGATCGCCCGCCGGAATCAGCTCGCCGAGGCCGCTTCGAGGGGTGCGTCCGCGAACTTGCCGGACAGCAGGTGGCCGGCGCCCGGCGCGAAGGCGGGCAGGTCCAGCGCGCGAAGCATCTGGTGCACGGTGCACACCGCGGCCGAGACGACCGGCTTGCCCAGTCGCTGCTCGGCCTCCTCGATCGCGGCCAGCGACGGCATCTGCACGCACGCGGACAACACCACCGCGTCCGCGTCCGCGTATTCGAGCCGCTCGGCGATGCCCGGCAGGCGCAACGGGTCGTGTGCGGCCACGTCGAGGTTGTCCGGGATCTCCAACGCCTCGAAGTCGAGCACCTCGATGCCCTCGTGGCCCAGGTATTCCACGACGGTGCGGGTCAGCGGCAACATGTACGGCGCGACCAGGGCGACCTTGCGCGCGCCGATGGTGTGCAGCCCGTGCACCAGCGCGCCGGCGCTGGTGACCACCGGCGCCGGCGCGCCGTTGTCGATGGTGCGACCGTGCAGCCGCTCCTCGGCGACCCGGTGGTAGCCCAGGCCCATGCTCATGATCGCCACGAGGCACGCGTAGCCGAGCACGTCCACCCGCGCGTCGGAGAGTTCGACCGCGCAGCGATCGGAATCGGCGTCCATCGCCTTGAGTTGCTCGGGGGTGACGTGGGTCATCCGCATCCGGCTGGAGTGGAACGTGAAGCGCTCCGGCGCGACCGTCTCACGTGCCCGCAGGATCGCGGGTACCTCGGTTTCCATCGTGACGTTCGAGCTCGGCACGATCTGGCCGATGCGGTAGGGGTGTCGGCGCACGGAGGTCCTCCTGTGGTGCGGAATGTTCGAGTGGTGGGGCCGGGCTCGGGTCAGCGGGCGTCGATCACCGGGTTGGACAGCGTCCCGATCCGCTCGACGGTGGCCTCGACCACGTCGCCGGGCCGCAGGAATTGCGGCGGGACCTGGGCCGCGCCGACGCCGGAGGGCGATCCGGTGGAGATCACGTCGCCCGGTTCCAGGGTCATCCCGGAGGAGATGTCGGCGATCAGGCGCGGGATGTCGAAAAGCATGTGCCGGGTGTTCGACTTCTGCTTGATGTCGCCGTTGACCCGCAGCGACAGGTCGAGCGCCTGCGCGTCCGGGATGTCGTCGGCGGTGACCACGGCGGGGCCGAACGGGGCATACGAGTCCTGGCCCTTGGAGAAGAACCACTGCCCGGAGCGGCGCTGATCGCGCGCGCTGATGTCGTTCATGATGCTGTACCCGAACACGTGCTCCCAGGCATCGGCTTCGCTCACCTTGTACGCGGTCCGCCCGATCACCACGGCGAGTTCGCATTCCCAGTCGAGCTGTCGGGTCAGGTCGCCGTTGTGCAGGATGGGCGCGCCGGGGCCGGTGACGGCGGTGGCGGGCTTGCCGAACAGCACCGGGCGCTCGGGGAGTTCCTTCGCGGTGTCCAGGGTGCGGTTGGACTCGGCCACGTGCTCGACGTAGTTGAGCCCGATGCCGATGATCTTCCCGGGCCGCAGCGGTGCCAGCAGCCGCACGTCGGCGCTCGCGTGCACGGCGCCGGCGGGTCGGGCCGCCGGGTCGCCGGCCAGCAGGTCTCGCGCGGTGTCCAGGGCCTCGGCGCCGGCACGGATGAACGAGAGCAGATCACCGGGGAGTTCGGTGCCCGCGGCGGCGGCGAGTGCGGACAGGTCGAGTACGTGGGCACCGTCCTCGGCGCCCAGGCGGGACGACGATCCGTCGACGGTGTAGGTGACCAGGCGCATGGGGGTGTCCTCACTGTCCTTGCGTCCGGGCGGCGCGGTCGCGCCGCCCGGGTTCGTCGTGTGGGGTCGAAGGTCGCGGGGTTCGTTGCCCCGGTGGGCGATCCGGTCTCACGGGGTCGGCTGGTGCCCGTCGTTGTCCGGGTATGCCTCTTCGCGGTGGAAGCCGAGCGAGCGCATCACCGGGAAGTCGTTGAAGGAGAACAACACCGCGTCGTCGGCCGGGTCCAGGTTGGCGTGTTCGTGCCAGGCCCAGGCCGGGACCGCGAAGACGTCGCCCTCGTGCCACTCGAAGCGCTGCCCGCCGACGATCGAGACGCCGTGGCCCTTGGCGGCCGTGTAGACGACCGAGCCGGTGTGTCGGTGGGCCTTGGTCGCCTGTCCGGCGCGCAGGAGTTGGATGTGCGCGCTCATCGTCGGCATCACCGAGCCGCCGGTGGCGGGGTTGGTGTACTCCATGATCACGCCGTCGTACGGCGAGCCCTCGCTCGCCCGGGCCAGGTCGAGCAGCGCCTGGTAGGTGGGCTCCCACGGCCAGGCCAGCAGCGGCGAGTAGGGTCGGGTCCACCGCTCGGTGCCGTACGGCACCAGGTTGCCGCCGTAGGTCAGGACCGAGTTGTTCACCACCTTGCCGGGCACCTGGTACAGGTCCGGGTGCACCTCGTAGAAGCCCGCGTCCAGCGCGTTGACCAGCGGGATGTCCAGGCCGTCCTGCCAGATCACCGGCGCGTCGGCGGACTCGTTGCCGTGCTCGTGCCAGGTCCCGTTCGGGGTGATCGCGAAGTCCCGGGCGCCGACCTTGAGTTTCTCGCCGTCCACGATGGTCCAGGCGCCGGTGCCCTCCAGCACGAACCGCAGCGCGGCGGCCTGGTGCCGGTGCGCGGTCATCGACTCGCCCGGTCCCATGATCTGAAGTCCCGTGTACAGCAGGCCCGCCGCCGCGCTGACGTCGCGCCGTCCGGGATTGACCAGCATCACCACCCGGCGGCCCGCGTCGTCCGCCTTGACCAGGTCGAGCGCCTTGCGTACCAGCGGGCGCAGTTCGGCGTAGCGCCACAACGTGGGTACCGACTTGGGCTGTGGGTACCACGGCTCGATCTCGTTCGCCACGGTCCACAACGCGCCGGCCGCACGGTCGGCCAACTCGGCGTAGTAGGCGCTCAGTTCCGGGGTGTCGGTGACTCGGGCCCGGCCGAGCATGTTGTCGTCCTGGGTGGTCATTTCTCCTCCTCGGGGGCGGGTGCGACGGGTGTGGGGCCGGCGGTGGGGGTCTGGTCGTGGGTGAAGGTGATCGGCGACCGGGGCCGGTTGTCCACGTCGAGCCGGAAGATGTCGAAGCGGTTGTAGTGGCCGACGATGTCGTGCATCTGCTTGGGCTGGATGCACTTGGCGAGGTCGATGTCGGCGTAGACGATGCCCTCGTCGTCGATCAGCGGTTCGGTGACCGGGCGGCCGTCCGGGCCGAAGATGCCGGACAGCGCGCTGCGTTCGCGGCCGAGTTGCTTGCGTACCTCGGCGTCGTCGCCGGCGATCGCGTCGACGATCTCGGGCGAGATGGTCGAGCACGCGACGACCGAGAACACCTTGCCCTCGAAGCTGTGCGCGGCCGTGCGCACCGCGATGGCGTCCGCCATGTCGTAGTCGGCGGGTGCCACCGGCAATGCGATGTAGCTTGCCGCGTGCACGAGTTCGCCCTGGGCGAGCAGGGTGAAGCGGGCCAGTGTGTTGGTGTTCTCGCCGCAGGCGAGCACGCCGAGCGGGCCGATCCCGGTCGGGTGCACGCGCAGCGAGCTGCCGTCGCCGCCGGTCCAGGTCAGCTTCTCCGCCCAGGTGGGCACCAGCTTGCGGTGCACCCCGATCAGTTCGCCGTCCGCGTCGATGGTCAACATGGTGTTGTAGAGCACGCCCATGCTGTGCGAGCCGCGCTCGTTGACGCCGATCACCACCACCGCGCCGGCCGCCCGGGCGGCGGCGCGCAGTGCGTTCACGTGTGGGCCGGGCAGGTCGACCGAGGAGCGGTACAGGCGTTCGAACCAGGGCGAGCCCTGGACCGGGTTCATCGTCCAGTTCCAGTACGGATACCCGGGCACGAACACCTCGGGGAAGACGATCAGTTCGGCGCCGTTGGCGGCGGCCTCGCGGATCAGGTCGACCGCCTTGGCCACGGTGGCGGTCGCGTCCAGGTAGACCGGCGACGCCTGCACGGCCGCGGCCTTGAACCTGGGCGGGTTGTCGCGCTGTTCGCCGGACAGCACGATCGGCGGGGTGGGACCGGTGGGACTGGTCCAACTGTTCATGTCGGGCTCCTCGTGGTCCGTCAGCGCCGGCCGGGTACGGCCACCAAAGGGGAATCGCGGGTCGGCCGCCAACGCCGCGGCACCGTTTCGACCGACTCGCGCAGCAGGTGCAGCCGGGGCGGTACGCGGTCGCTGCCCGCGCCGGGCGGCTTGCGGCTGCCCGGTCGCCAGGCGCTCGGCCACGGCGCGCCGGGTCCGGTGTAGCCCTGCTCGGCGGCGGCGTGCAGCGTCCACATCGGGTCGTACAGGTGGGCGCGGCCGACCGCGCACAGGTCGGCGCGGCCCGCGAGCAGGATCGAGTTGACGTCGTCGTAGGTGGAGATCGCGCCGACCGCGATGGTCGGCACGCCGGTCGCGTTGCGGATCAGATCGGCGAACGGGGTCTGGTAGCCGCGCCCGTAGGCGGGCCGCTCGTGCGGTACCACCTCGCCCGAGGACACGTCGATCGCGTCCGCCCCGGCCGCCGCCAGAGCCCGGGCGATCCGGACCGCGTCGTCCTCGGTGGTGCCGCCCTCGGCCCAGTCGCTCGCCGAGATCCGCACCACCAGCGGCTTGTTCGTCGGCCACACCGCCCGCACTGCGGCCAACACCTCTATCGGGAAGCGCAGTCGGCCGGCGAGCGTGCCGCCGTATTCGTCCTCGCGCAGGTTGGTCAGCGGGGACAGGAAGCCGGACAGCAGGTGGCCGTGTCCGTATTGCAGTTCGAGCGCGTCGAAGCCGGCTCGATCGGCGCGCGCGGCGGCGTCGGCGAACGCGGCGGTGATCGCGTCCAGGTCCGCCCGATCCGCCTCGCGCGGCCGGAAGTCGCCGGCCGCGTCCCAGGGAATCGCCGACGCGGCCACCGTCGGCCACCCGTTCGGGCCCAGCGGCACGCTCCGGCCTTCGGCGTCCGGCACAGTGCTCGCCGCGCGGCGCCCGGCGTGGCCGATCTGGATGCCCAACAGCGGTCCGTCCGGGGCCTGTTCCTTGACCCGGGTGACCACCTCGCGCCACGCGACCTCGTGGGCCGGCGACCACAGGCCCGGGCATGCCTCGGTGGAGCGGCCGTTGGGCAGTACGGCGGTCATGCCCGCGAAGACCAGGCTCGCGCCGCCGAGCGCGAGGGCGCCCAGATGCGCGGACTCGAACGGGCCCGGGATGCCGTCCTCGGCCGCGTAGGTGGCCATCGGCGGCACCACCACGCGGTTGCGCAGCCGGACCGAGCCGAGCCGGAAGGGCTGGAACATCGGCGCCGCGTCCACCCGGTCCGGCCGGCCGGCGGTGAACGCCGCGTCCACCCGGGCTACGAACTCGGGGTCGCGTTCGAGCAGATTGGCGTGGGTGACCCGGCGGCTGCGGGTGAGCAGGTTGAAGGCGAACTGCTCGGGTGCCTGGCCCACCGCGCGGTCGATGTTCTCGAACCACTCCAGGCTGGCCTGCGCGGCGCGCTGGGTCGAACTCACCACCGGCTTGCGTTCGGCCTCGTAGGCGGTCAGCGCGGCCGGGATGCCGGCGTGCTCGTTCAGGCACGCGGCCAGGGCGAGTGCGTCCTCCATGGCCAGCTTGGTACCGGAGCCGATGGAGAAGTGCGCGGTGTGCGCGGCGTCGCCGAGCAGGACCACGTTCTCGTGCCGCCAGGTGGCGTTGCGTACGGTGCTGAACCTGATCCAGCGGGAGTTGTTCGGGATCAGCCGGTGGCCGTCCAGGTGTTCGGCCAACAGTGCCTCGCAGCGCGCGATGCCCGCGTCGTCGCTGGCCCCGCGTGGCAGGTCGCGGCCGGCGAATTCGGCGAATCCGCCGCGCCGCCAGGCGTCCTCGGCGAGTTCGACGATGAAGGTGCTGCGTCGATCGTCGAACGGGTAGGCGTGCACCTGCACCACGCCGAAGTCGTGCTTGTCCACGATGAAGGTGAACGCGTCGAAGACCTTGTCGGTCCCCAGCCACATGTAGCGGCAGCCGCGCTCGTCCAGGCTCGGCCGGAACGTGTCGGCGTAGCGCTCGCGCACCGTCGAGCGCACCCCGTCCGAGGCGACCACCAGGTCGTGGGTGCGCGCGAGTTCGGCCACGTCCGGCGCCTCGGTGCGGTAGCGCAGGTCCACGCCGAGCGCGGCGCAGCGGTCCTGGAGGATGCGCAGGAGCCGCTCCCGGCCCAGCGCGGCGAAGCCGTGCCCACCGGAGGTGAGGGTGCTGCCGCCGTAGCGCACGTCGATGTCGGTCCAGCGGGCGAACCCCTGGGACATCGCGGCGAAGACCTCCGGATCGGCCTGGGCGATGCCGTCCAGCGTCTCGTCGGAGAAGACCACGCCGAAGCCGAACACGTCGTCCGGGGCGTTGCGCTCCCACAGGGTGATCTCAGCGGCCGGCGAGAGCTGCTTGGCGAGGGCGGCGAAGTACAACCCGCCCGGCCCGCCACCGATGACTGCGATGCGCACAGCGTCCTCCAATGTTCCGGGCCTACCCGAGCGTATGTAATAAATTCCACGGTCGTCAATATGGCGCGATATCGCCGTAGGTTGCCGCGTGGCTCCGCGAGGTGGTGTTCGAGAGACCGTGCGGCGGACTGCGAGCCCACGAAGCGGCCTTTGCCCCGTGCGGCGGTCTTCGCCCCGTGCGGCGGTCTTCGCTCCGGCGTGCGTCAGGCGTACGATTCCGGCCGTTGCGGGCCGCCCCGGGACAGCGCGGCCCGGATCTCGTCCGGCCAGGGCGAGGCACCCTCGGCGTCCGGCGGGCAGTGCACGACGGACAGCCGGCCGGTCGCGGCCACGCCCTTGGTGCCGCGCACCTCGAACTCGTAGTGCAGCGAACTGGCCCCCACCCGCACCACCCGCAACGCGGCGTGCACGGATTCGCCGAACCACAACCGCTCGCGGTAGTCCGCCTCGAAGTGCACGCGCGGGATCCGGCCGAACAACTCGGCCACCCCCAGCCGACGCAGCAGCACCGCCTCGGCCGCCTCCACCCAGCGCTGTACGGCCGAGTAGTGGTAGTGGCCGGCCGCGTCGGTGTCCTGCCATTCGACCCGGCGCTCGATCACCACGGAGGGCAGCGTCGCCGCGTCCTCCGCCGGGTCGGTCGGGTCGGTCGGGTCGGGCCGGGTGGGGCGGGTGTCCTGCATCGTGTTGCCTTTCACGAGGCTTCCGGGGCGGGGGCGACGGCCGCGGGTATCGGCCGGCCCGAGGCCGGCGCCGGCGGCGCCGCGCCGGCCTCGGCCCAGGCACGGAGTTCGCCGCGCCGCAGCTTGCCGTTGCCGGTGCGCGGGAGAGCGGCCACGAACTCGACGGCGCGCGGGTACTTGTACGGCGCGATGGCCTGCTTGACGAAGGTCTGGATGCGGCCGGCGGTGTCCGCGTCGGCGGGCACCCCCTCGCGCAGCACCACGTACGCCTTGACGATCAGTCCGCGACCGGGGTCGGGCGCGCCGACCACGCCACACTCGACGACGTCCGGGTGTGCGGCCAGGGCGAGTTCGACCTCGGGGCCGGCGATGTTGTAGCCGGAGGAGACGATCATGTCGTCGCTGCGGGCCTGGTACCAGAGGTAGCCGTCGGCGTCGCGGATGTAGGTGTCGCCGGTGATGTTCCAGCCGTCCCGCACGTAGTCGGCCTGGCGAGGGTCGTCCAGGTAGCGGCAGCCGGTGGGGCCCTTGACCGCCAGTTGGCCGGGGGTACCGTCCGGGACGCGGTGACCGTCGGCGTCGAGCACCACGGCCTCGAAGCCGGGTACCGCGCGGCCGGTCGCACCGGGCCGGATGTCCTGGTCGGCGGCGGAGACGAAGACGTGCAACAACTCGGTCGCGCCGATCCCGTCGATCAGCTCGATCCCGGTCGCCGCGTGCAGGTCGTACCAGGTCTGTGCGGGCAACGCCTCGCCCGCCGATACGCACCGGCGGACGCCCTTGAGCAGGTCGGCCAGGCCCGCGCCCATGATCGCCCGGTAGGCGGTGGGGGCGGTGAACAACACGGTGACGCCGTAGTCGGCGACGATCCGGGCCAGCCGCTCGGGCGTCGCGTGCTCCAACAGCAGGCCGGCCGCGCCCACGTGCAGCGGGAAGACCACCAAGCCGCCGAGGCCGAAGGTGAAGCCCAGCGGCGGGGTGCCGGCGAACAGGTCGTCCGGGGTGGGCTTGAGGATGTGCCGGGCGAAGGTGTCGGAGTTGGCCAGCACATCGCGGTGGAAGTGCATGGTGGCCTTGGGCCGACCGGTGGTCCCGGACGTGAACGCGATCAGCGCGACGTCGTCGGCCGAGGTGTCCACGGCCTCGAACTCGCCGTCCTTGTTCGCACAGCGAGCCGTCAGGTCGGCCTCGTCGGCGCCGCCGTAGGCGAGGGTGGTCAACCCGGGCACCTCGGCCGCCGCCAACTCGTCCAGGAACCGGTGGTCGCACAACGCGACCGTGGGTGCGCCGATCTCGCACAGGGCGGTCAGCTCGTGCGCCCGGAGCAGCGGCATCGTGGTGACCACGACCGCGCCGGCCTTGAGCACGCCGAACCAGCAGGCGACCAGCCACGGGTTGTTGGGCCCGCGCAGCAGTACCCGATTGCCCGGGACCACGCCGAGGTCCTCGGTCAGCACCCGGGCTACCTGGTTCGCCCGGAGCAGGAGGTCCCCGTAGGTCCACTGGTCGTCGAGCGTGACCAGACAGCGACGGTCGGGACCGAGCCGGTCCACGGTGTCGTCCAGCAGGACCCGGGCGCAGTTGAGCCGGGTCGGGTAGCGCAATTCCGGTAGTTCGAAACGCAGTTCGGGCCACAGCTCGGCCGGTGGCAATCGATCACGACAAAACGTATCGACATGAGCGGAAGGAAACAGCTCCATGTGCGCGCACCTCATCCTGGCGTCAGCGGGAGTCGCGCAGCCAGTATCTATCAATTCTGACGACAGTCAATGGAACGCGATATCTTGCGGGCGACGGGCTGGGAGCGGATGCCCGGAACGTGGGGGTTCCACTCGGGTGGGGTGGGGGCGGGTCGCGAGCCGGGCCCGACGGCAGGGGCTGGAGCGCGAGCGGGGTGAGCGCATGGGGGTGGGCCGCGAGTGGGGCGAGCCGGTGGGGGCGGGTCGCGAGCGGGGCGAGCCGGTGAGGGCGGGTCGCGAGCGGGGCGAGCCGGTGAGGGCGGGTCGCGAGCGGGGACCTGGCGGCAGGGGCGAGATCGCGAGCGCAGCGAGCGGGTGGGTGGCTTTCGGCGATGCAGCGCTGCCTCTATTCGGGCGCCTTCGGCGCCGGCTCGCGAGGGGCCACTTTTTCTCTCCCCCGCTACGCTCCTCCGAGAAAAAGTGGCCCCTCGCTCGTGACTTCGTGTCCCTTCGCTTCGCTACGGGCCACGAAGTCAAAGTTCTGCGGCTCCGCCGCTCTCCGCGCTGCGCGCGTCGATCGCGCGGCTCAGCTGGGTCGGGGGCGCTGACGCGCCAAACCGCAGCCACGTTCGGCGGCCCGGGGGGAGGCCCCAATCGTTCCCGCAGCCGATCATTCGTGGTCGGCTGCGGCGGAGATCCAGGGGCTGGAGCGGGCCGCCCCGGTGTCCGTTGAACCGCAGCTTCCGAACCAACGGGCAACGGGTGGAACGGTTGGGTACACAACCCAAGCCACCCACACGGGATCCGCAGCCGGATCGCCAATGGGTGGCCGGCCACGGTCGTGGCCCGAGTGGGCCGCCCCGAGTCACCGCCAACCGTCGCGCGTCCTCAAACCTGGGCGGTGGCTCGGACGAACGCGGCCCACTGAGGGCGACCCACGGCGAGCGGCGGCCAGGCGACGTCTTTGGAGTCTCGGATGTGGACGGCTCGCCGGGTGAGGGCGATCTCGACGCAGGCGTCACCTTGAGCGCTGCTGTAGCTGGACTTCAACCAGTGGAGCGGGGAGGCGCTCATAGGGTCCTTCCGGCCAACGCGCGATCTTGCCTCATGGCGTGAATGAATGGAGCCCACTCGGCGTGCCGCACAGCGAAAAGCGCTCGTGTGCGATCCTTGGAGTCCCGCACCCGGATGGCTTGTTCGGTGACAGCGACCTCGACGCAGTTGTCGCCCTGAGTGCCGCTGTAGCTGGACTTGACCCAAGCCGATTCAGCCGTGCTCATAGTGCTCCCCTGATGCGCTCCAACAGGCCCAGGGATTCCAGATGGTCGCGAGCCTGTGAGCGGAGTGTTGCATATCGTTGATGGAGTACGGCAGCTTCTTTCCGGTCGGCAATGAGGCGACCATTGCCTTGACCCTCCGAATAGGCCAGTCGCCTCCCGTCGGCTGTCTCCAGGAGGGCCATGGGGCCGTCCAGACCCGCGTGACGCCGACAATCGGTTGGCATGATCTGGATCGATACGTTGCGCCGGTCGGCAATCGACAGCATGTGGTCCAATTGGCAGCCGGTGACCTCGATTCCGCCGAGGCGACGTCGGACAACGTGCTCGTCCATGACGAAGGTGAACGAAGTATTGGGCCGCTCCCGGATCAGCAATTGGCGTTCCAGGCGGGCCGTCACCTGTGCCTGAAGTTGTTCATCCGACAGAGGCGGAATGCTGCATTCGAACGCGGCTCGTGCGTACTCCGGTGACTGCAACAGGCCCGGAACCAGGCGACATTCGTATGTACCGAGGCTGACCGCAAGCCCTTCCAACCGCGCCCACTGCCGGAACCAAGCCGCCAAGCCCGGCCGGCGCGACAGATGCCGCGCGGCGCGGCGGAGCGCGCCCGTGTCGCCGAGTGCGGCCTCTGCGCGTTCGACGAAGTCGGGGTCGGGCATTCGGCGGCCGAGTTCGACCGACTCCACGGTGTGTTTCGAGAAGCGCACCATCGTGCCGAAGTCCACCCGGCTCAAGCCCGCGTGTTCGCGGAGGGCCTGGACGACGGCGCCGAACGTGCGGAGACTGTCCGAGGCGTCGGGTTCGCGCTCCCACTCCTCAGCCGGATCGGTCATTCGCGGCCACCTCCAGGCGTGTTGGGTCTTTTCGCTCTCTATCCGCTCAGAGTGACCTCAAGATCACCGTACCGTCCACTCTTGGTGCCCGTACGCTGACCGAGCGTACGGATCGGAAGTCTGGATTCCGGCACCGTCGCCCCGCCACCTTGACGTCCATGAACTCCGCCGCACCCCAACTCCGCGTGGCCGTGAGAGTGTTCGAGCTGCGCCTGACCTCCACCCGTCGTGGCGCCCGATTGGCCCACCAACTCGCCGTCGAGGAACTCCGTGCGTGGGGGCTCCCGCCCGCCGTCGTCGCCCGCGCTCGGCAGATCGTCGCCGAACTCGCCGCCAACGCCGCGCTACACGGCAGCGCCGACCCGTCCCGCGGCTTCAGGCTCACCCTCACCGCCGACGCTGCGCTCGGCACCCTCCGCATCGGCGTTGCCGATAGCCGCCCCGACTGCCCGCCCACAACGAGTACTTCCGCCGAGGCCACCGGCGAGTCCGGCCGCGGCCTCCTCATCGTCACCGCGCTCTGCGACCGTTGGGGCATCGACCCACACCCGCCCACCGGCAAAACGGTCTGGACCGAACTCGACCTCCCTCACGAAGGCCGAGTGCCATGATCGCCGTGGCCGACTCTCGCCCTCGTGTCGGCTCGTGGGCTGGTCCCGTCGGGTCAGGAACGGGTCCGAGAGGAACGCCGGTGGCGAAGACGCTGGTTGTGATCGGTGTGGCGCCGGACACCGCGGGCCCCGCCGGTGGCGGAATCGGGCCCGGTCGGGGTGGGGCGCCGACGCGGTCCCGGCCGGTGGCGTGCCGATCGGACTCGGCCGGGGCCGGGGCCGGGCTACTCCACCGTTACCGACTTGGCCAGGTTGCGGGGGCGGTCGATGTCTTCGCCGAGGGTGTGGGCGGCGTGGTAGGCGAGGAGTTGGGTGGGGATGGTGAGGAGGATCGGGTCGAGTTCGGGTTCGTTGCGGGGGATGTCGATGCGGTCGGCTTCGAGGTCGCCCAGGTCCACGCCCTCGTGGGTGATCACGGTCAGTCGGCCGCCTCGGGCGCGGATCTCGTGGGCCGCGGCCAGGTTGCGGCCGACCAGGTCGTCGTCGGGGATGACGGCGACTGTGGGCAGGTTCGCGTCGATCAGGGCGAGCGGTCCGTGCTTGAGTTCGCTGCTGGGGTATGCCTCGGCGTGGCGGTAGGTGATCTCCTTGAACTTCTGGGCCGCCTCCCGCGCGACCGGATAGCCACGTACCCGGCCGATGAAGAACAGGCTGCGCGCGTCGGCGAGCCGGCGGCCCGCGTCGGCGATGGTCTGCTCGTCGGCGAGGATCTCGGCGATCTGGCCGGGCAGCGCCTGGAGGCCGGCCAGGATCCGGGCGCCGTCCGCGTGCGACAGGTCGTGCACCCGACCCAGCGCCAGCGCCAGCAGCGCGAAGCCCACCGACATGTGGGTCAGCGCCTTGGTCGAGGCCACCGAGACCTCCGGCCCGGCGTGCAGGTAGATGCCGCCGTCGCACTGTCGGGCGATGGACGAGCCGACCACGTTGACCAGGCCGACCACTCGGCCGCCCTTGCGCTGGATCTCGCGCACCGCGAAGAGCGTGTCGGCAGTCTCGCCGGACTGGCTGGCCGCGACGTAGAGCGTGTCCGGCTCGATCACCGGGTTGCGATAGCGGAACTCCGAGGCCGGTTCGGCGTCGGCCGGCACCCGGGCCAGGTCCTCGATCAGCCCGGCGCCCAACTGGCCCACGTAGTAGGCGGACCCGCAGCCGAGGATCTTCACCCGACGGAAGCCGCGCAGCTCGCGCAGCTCCATCCGCAGACCGTCGAGGCGGGCCGAGCCGAACCGGTCGTCGAGCCGGCCGCCCAGCATGCGCTCGACGGAGGAGGGCTGTTCGTGGATCTCCTTGTGCATGAAGTGTTCGTGGCCCGCGAGTTCGAGTTCCTCGACGGTGAGTTCGACGGTGGTCGGCGTCTTGGTGACGTCCTGGTGCTCCCGGGTGAAGGTCCGGAAGCCGGTCGCGGTGACGGTGGCCAGCTCGCCGTCCTCCAGGTGCACGACCGAACTGGTGTGTCGTACCAGCGCCGAGACGTCGCTCGCGACGAACATCTCGCGCTCGCCGACCCCGATGACCAGCGGCGAACCGTTCCGGGCCACCACGATCCGGTCCGGGGTGCCCGCGTCCACGACGGCGATCGCGTAGGTACCGGTCACCTGGGCCAGCGTGGCCACCACGGCGGCTTCGATGGTGTCCTGCGGCGCGCGGGCGATCAGGTGGGCGAGCACTTCGGTGTCGGTGTCCGAGGTCAGCTCGACACCCTCGGCCGTGAGCCGGGCCCGCAGCGCGGCGGCGTTGTCGATGATGCCGTTGTGCACGACCTGGATCCGGCCGTCCGCCGACGCGTGCGGATGCGCGTTGGCCTCCGAGGGTGCGCCGTGGGTGGCCCACCGGGTGTGCCCGATGCCGACCCGCCCCGAGGTCTTGGCCGGAACGGCGGCGGCCAGTGCGTGCACCCGGCCCACCCGGCGGAACACCCTGGCCGGGCCGCGGGTGCCCAGCACCGCGATGCCGGCCGAGTCGTAGCCCCGATATTCCAGTCGGCTCAGCCCTTCGAGCAGGATGGGGGCGGCCTGCTGCGCGCCGATATAGCCCACGATTCCGCACATGTCGCTGCGTTCTCCTTCTTGCTCTCGGCAGGTCGGTGTGTCATGGCACGCCGACGGGCGTACACGATCGACCCGCTCGGCCCACTCGGCCCACTCGGCTCAGCCGTAGATGACGCGGCGCAGTTGACGCTCGGTCAACTCCGGTGGCGCGACCAGGCGTTCGGCCAGTTCGGCGGCGATCAGCCGGTAGATCTGCGCGTTGCGCTTGCCGTAGACCCGGTGGTGCCGATGCCGCCGCCGGACGTAGTCCTCGACCGGCTCGCGGTACCAGGCCAGCACGTCCTCGACGATCCGCTCGGCCTCGGCGGGTGCCAGGCCGGTCGTCGCCGCGATCCGCTCCACCAGTTCGCCGTCAGCCACCCCCCGATCCTGGACCCGGCCGGCACCTACGGCAAGAATCTGCCCGATTTCGGGCAGATCCCGGGTCGAGATGCACTCGGACGGACGATCGGGGTCGACCCGGGTGACCACTTTCGACCTTGTCCGGCGCCCCGGGGCCCGGCAGATTGAGGGGATGATGCTCCCGTTCGTACGCGAAGGCAGGACCGGCTCGATCGAGGCCACCGTCGAGCGCGTCGAGGACCCGGCGGCAATTGGACAGACCGCCGAGGCCCGGGACTTCCCCTGTCTCACCGCGCGGATCGTCTACCCGGGACGCGGCTATGGGGCGTTGTTCGGCTGGGTGCAACTGGTGCGCTCCACCGACGGCGGCGCGGAGTTCGAGATGGACCCGTTCCCGTTGTTCGCCGACGCCGGATCCCCGTACTGCTACTTCGGCGTCGCACCCACCCTCTTCGACTCCCCGGCCCGCTACACCCGAGCCCCGATGACCTGGCTCGCGCACACCTTCCTGGGCTGGACCCCGATGGCCGAGACCATCGAACCCCACGTCGTCCCGCTCGTCGGCTTCTCCTGGGGCTTCTCGATCGACACCCGCGAAACCATCGCCCTGCGGCCGGCCCGCCCGCTCACCCCCGCCGACTGGACCGCCCACCTCCCCTACCTCGCCAAACAACACCCGACCTGGACCTTCGCCCCGGCTCCGCGCGCCGGCTGATCCGCTCGCCGGCCCCGTCAGCCCCCCTCGGCCGGGCCCCGTCCCCCGGGCGCCGCCGGGCAGGGGCGGCCGGTCAGCGGGAGGTGTGCCAGGACGCCCTCGCCGCCGGTGAAGTCGACCCCGGGGATGGTGAATTCGCGGGTCTCCTCGTGAAAACCCAACGCTTCGTGCAGGTGCAGCGAGGCGGTGTTGCGGGCGTTGGTGAAGTACCAGGCCGACTCGGCACGTTCGGCGATCCAGGCCAGGCGGGCCCGGGTCAGGCGCAGGCCCAGGCCGTTGCGGCGGGCGGTGGGGGCGACCACGATTCCGGCCAGGTAGTAGCCGACGGGGGCGGTCGGCGACGGGTCGAGGTGCACCGCGCGGGCGTAGCCGACCACCGGGTCGGCGCCGGTCGAGGGCTCCGTCGCGACCAGGAAACAGCCGTCCGGGCGGTCGAACCAGGTCCGCACGCGTGCTCGCAGATCGGCTTCGGCGTCCGCCGGGGCCCCCTCGTGCAGCGCGAGCAACGCCGCGCACGCGTCGAGGTCGCCGGCTCGCGCGCCGCGCACCACGAAGGTTCGCGACCGGCTCACCCGATCCGCCCCCGCGACACCACATAGCCCGCCTCGCGGTCGAAGCCCAGGACCGTGGCGCCCTCGTCGAGCAGGGTGCCGAGGGTCTCCCGGAGGGCGGTGCGCCAGGCGTGGGCGGCCTCGGGGGCGGTCCGTCGCAACGACTCGATGTCGGCCGGCAGCGCGATCAGCACGACGTCGCCGTCCGGGTCGCCCGACACCGGCAGGCCCTCCCGTGCCACCAGGGCCGCGCCGGCGTCCGGCGGCACCGGGACCCGCGTGCGCCGGCCGCGCACCGCCGCCAGCACCCTCGGGTCGGTCAACTCCCAGACCGCCAGGACCCGGTCGCTCGCGTCACCGCTGTTGAGGGTGTCCACCATCTCGCCGTAGAAGTCCGGCAGGTACTCCACCGGCCGCGCACCCAGCTTGACCAGGTTGAAGTGGGCGTTGCGGCGCACCAGCGGGTCGTACGTCCAGGTGATCCGGCGCAGCCCTCGGGCCAGGGCCCACTCGCGCTGATGCGTCTTGAGCGCGAAGCCCACCCCGCTCCCGGCCATGGCCCCGGTGACGTGCGAGTGCAGCGTCTCGCCGAGCGGCGCGCCGAAGAACGCAACCGTCGCGCCGACCAGGCGGCCGTCCCGATAGGCCCCGGCGACGTAGTTCCCGGAATGCGCGAAGGCCCGCAGCAGTTCGACACCCACGGGCGGGCCCTGGCCCGGCACGGGTGGCCAGATCCCGCCGTACAGGTGCTCGACATCGCGAAACTCGCCGAGTTCGCGCAGTTCCCGCACCTGCAGGCGCTGCGCGTGCGCCCGCTCCCGCACCGTCGGATCGTCCATCCCGTCCGCACCGCCCTTCGCTCGGTCCGCATCATGATGCCCGCGATTCCGCTACCCCGGGAGCGGCGGACCCGAACGGCACACGCCGATATATAACCGGTCGGTAACCGGCTTCACGCGCAAACTAAACGATGCCTATCGCGCTCTTCAGCAAGAACTTTGCGTCTTGAAGCCGAAATTTCGCAAGGTACTTGCGTCCAGACGGAACCGTTGGTGTGCTTACCGCACCCCACCCCACCCCAGCCGCCTGCACCCTCATCCGGCTAAGACGGAGGCTTCCGTGCGCACAGATCAGGCTTCGCCTTCGCTTCCGGCTTCCGGCTCGCCGACGCCCGCATCGCCCGCCGCACCGGCCGCGCCCGCCGTCTCGTTGGACGACAAGTACACCGCCGAGCACGGCCGCGTGCTGATCTCGGGCGTGCAGGCGCTGATCCGGCTGACCCTGGAGCAGCGTCGGCTGGACGAGGCGCGCGGCCTGGACACGCGGGTGTTCGTCAGCGGATACCAGGGTTCGCCGCTCGGTGGGGTGGACCTGGAGATGGGCCGCGCCAAGCGGTTCCTGGACCCGGCCGGCGTGGTGTTCCAGGCGGGCCTGAACGAGGAGCTGGCCGCGACCGCCGTCGCCGGCACCCAGCTCGTGGACCAGACCCCGGGCGCCCGACACGCCGGGGTGACCGGCTTCTGGTACGGCAAGAACCCGGGCCTGGACCGGGCCGCGGACGCCATCCGGCACGCGACGATGGCCGGTACCGCTCCCCTCGGCGGCGCGGTCGCGTGGATCGGCGACGACCCGGGCAGCAAGTCGTCGACGGTGCCCAGCTCGTGCGAGCCGATGATGGAAAGCCTGTCGATGCCGCTGCTCGCGCCGGGAACGGTCGGCGAGATAGTCGAGTTCGGCCTGCACGCGGTCGCCATGTCCCGCGCCTGCGGCCTGTGGACCGGCCTGAAGATCGTCGCCGACATCGCCGACGCCTCGACCACGGTGGACGTGTCCGAGTGGGGCAGGGACATCCCGGTCCCGGCGGCGACCAAGCGCGGCACGCTGCCCACCCTGGTGGGCCCGGCCGCCCTCGACGCCGAGCACGACCTGATCACCCGCCGGCTCGACCTGGCCCGTGCGTACGCCCGCGAGCACGGCCTCAACCGGATCGTGCACGACACCCCGAACGCCCGCCTGGGCGTCCTCGCCGCGGGCGTGTCGTTCTCGGTGGTCCGCCGCGCGCTCGCCGACCTCGGCCTGGAGCCGGACGACGCCCTCGACGTCCGGCTGATCCGCATCGGCATGCCGTTCCCGCTGGACGACGCCGAACTGGCCGAGCTCACCGCCGGGCTGGACGAGGTCCTGGTGGTCGAGGACAAGGTGCCGTTCCTGGAGGCCCGGCTCAAGGAGGCGCTGTACCGCCGGCCCGACGCGCCGCGCATCGTCGGTCGCCGGGACGACACCGGCCGCCCGCTGCTCACCGCCCGCGGCACGCTCGGCGCGGACGACGTGGCCCGCGCCGTCGCCGCGCGGCTCGGCAGCGACCGGCTGCCCGCGTCCGCGACCGCCTACCTGGCCACGCTCGCGCCCAAGCGGCCGGCCCGGATCGCGCTGCCGATGCTGGCCTCGCGCACCCCGTACTTCTGTTCCGGCTGTCCGCACAACGCGTCCACCCGCACTGCGGACGACACCCTGGTCGGCGTCGGCATCGGCTGCCACGTGATGATCGCGTTGGACGGCAAGGGCCGCGGGCACCAGCTCGGGCTGACCCAGATGGGCGGCGAGGGCGCGCAGTGGATCGGCCTGATGCCGTTCACCGACGACAAGCACTTCGTGCAGAACCTCGGCGACGGCACCTTCCACCACTCGGGCTCGCTGGCGATCCGGGCCGCGGTCGCGGCCGGCGCCAAGATGACCTACAAGCTGCTGTACAACGACGCGGTCGCGATGACCGGTGGTCAAAAGGCCGAAGGGCGCCTGGACGTACCGTCGTTGACCCGCTGGCTCGCGGTCGAGGGGGTGCGCCGGGTGGTGGTCACCACCGACGACCCGCGCAGCTACCGGGGGGTTCGGCTCGACCCGATCGCCAGTGTCCGGCACCGCGACGAACTCTCGGCGGCCGAGGTCGAGTTGGCCGGGCTCGACGGGGTGACCGTGTTGATCCACGACGACCGGTGCGCGGCCGAGGAGCGCCGACTGCGCAAGCGTGGGCAGTTGCCGACACCGGCCGAGAAGGTGGTGATCAACGAGCGGGTGTGCGAGGGCTGCGGAGACTGCGGGGACAAGTCCACGTGCTTGTCGGTGCAGCCCGTGGACACCGAGTTCGGCCGCAAGACGCACATCCACCAGGGCTCGTGCAACTCGGACTTCAGTTGCCTCAAGGGCGACTGCCCGTCCTTCCTGCTGGTCGAGCCGGGCACCCGCAAGGCCCGCGAGATACCGGACCTGCCGCTCGAACCGGCGCTGCCGCAGCCCCGGTTCGCCGACGCCGACGTGCTGCTGCGGATGCCCGGCATCGGCGGGACCGGCGTGGTGACGGTGTCCTCGATCCTGCAGATGGCCGCGCACCTGGACGGCCGGCACGCGGCCGGCCTGGAGCAGACCGGGCTGGCCCAGAAGGGCGGCCCGGTGGTGTCCGACCTGCGCATCTCGCACCGGCCGATCGACGGCGCGCTGCGCGCCTCGCGGGCCGGCGCCGATGTGCTGATCGGCTTCGACCTGCTCGGCACCGCGGCGGCGAGCAACCTGGCCAGTGCCGACGCCGATCGCACGATCGCCGTGGTGAACACCGCGATCGTGCCGACCGCCGCGATGGTCACCAACCAGATCGCGCTGCCCGGGTCGCCGACCGAGACGCTGGAGCGGATCGACGCGGCCACCCGGCGGGCCGACAACCTCTATCTGGACGCCCTGGGCCTGTCCGAGGCACTGTTCGCCGACCACATGCCGGCCAACATGATCCTGATCGGCGCCGCGTTCCAGCACGGCTGCCTGCCGCTGAGCGTGGCGGCGATCGAGCAGGCGATCACCCTCAACGGCGCGGCCGTGGCCAAGAACCTGGCGGCGTTCCGCTGGGGACGGGCGATGGCCGTGGACCCGGCCGCGGTACTGGCCGCCGCCGTCGCGGCGCCGCCGCACGCGGTGGTCGAGGTCGACGCGGCCTCGGTCGCGCTGGCCGAGGGCGCGGGCGGCGACGCGGAGCTGCGCGAGGTGCTGGGCACCCGGATCGCCGATCTGACCGGCTACCAGGACGCGACCTACGCCCGCCGGTACGCCGACGACGTGCGCACGATCCGGACCCTGGCGGTCGAGCGGGCGGGCACGGCGGCCGGTGAGCGGGTCGCGGTGGCGTACGCGCGGGCGCTGCACCACCTGATGGCGTACAAGGACGAGTACGAGGTCGCCCGGCTGCACCTGGACCCGGTGGAACAGGCCAGGCGGGACGCGGAGTTCGGCCCGGATGCGACGGTGTCGGTGATGCTGCACCCGCCGGTGCTGCGCTACCTGGGGATGAACCGCAAGATCCGGCTGCGGCGCACGGCCGGCCCGGCCTTCCGGGCGTTGCGTGCGGCGCGCGGCCTGCGCGGGACCCGCTGGGACCTGTTCGGCTACGCCGAGGTGCGTCGGGTCGAGCGCGAACTGGTCCCGCAGTACCGGGGGCTGGTCCGCACCGCGCTGCGCGAGTTGTCCGCGAACAACGTCGACGCGGTGGTCGAGTTGGTGGAACTGCCGGAGACGATCCGCGGCTACGAGGAGATCAAGCTCGCCCGGGTCGCCGAGTACCGCGCGGCGGTACGCACCGCGCTGACCGCGCTGACCGCCCCTGCGGCCGGCGCCAACGCCTCGGACGCCACGCTCGTCACGGCCGGCTGACCCACCGGCCCGCCCGGCGGCCCGATCCGATCCCCGTCGGCTCGGGCCCGCCACCTTTTCCCCACCCTCTCCCGCCTTCCCCGACCTCCGGAGCAGCCGTGACCGTCGACCGCCTCCTGCCCACTCGGGATGCCGAGGACCTGCTCGATCTCACCCGTACCGTCGCCGACCGCGAGCTGGCTCCACTGGCCGCCCGGCACGAGCGCGAGGAGTCGTATCCGGAAGGGTTGTTCGGCATCCTGGGCGAGGTCGGCCTGCTGGGTCTGCCGTATCCGGAGGAGGACGGCGGCGGCGGTCAGCCGTACGAGGTCTACCTTCAGGTGCTGGAGGAACTTGCGGCGCGCTGGGCGGCGGTGGCGGTGGCCACCAGCGTGCACACGCTGGCCTGTTTCCCGGTGGCCACCTACGGTTCGCCGGCCCAGCGCGAGCGGTGGTTGCCGCGGATGCTGGAGGGTCGGCTGATCGGCGGCTACAGCCTGTCCGAACCGCACGCCGGCTCGGACGCGGCCGCGATCGTCTGCAAGGCGCGCCCGGTCGACGGCGGTTACCGGATCAACGGCACCAAGGCGTGGATCACGCACGGCGGCAAGGCGGACTTCTACGCCCTGTTCGCCCGGACCGGCGAGGGCAGTCGGGGCATCTCGTGCTTCCTGGCACCCGGTGCGACCGAGGGGCTGGTCTTCGGTCGGCCCGAGGAGAAGATGGGCCTCAACGCGGTGCCCACGACCAGCGCGTTCTGGGACGGCGCGGTGCTGGAGCAGGACCGGCTGATCGGCGCCGAGGGGCAGGGGCTGGCCATCGCGTTGAGCGCGCTGGACTCGGGCCGGCTGGGCATCGCGGCCTGTGCGACCGGCCTGGCCCAGGCCGCGTTGGACGCGGCGGTGGACTACGCCAACGAACGCACCACGTTCGGCCGCCGGATCGTCGACCACCAGGGCCTGGGCTTCCTGCTGGCCGACATGGCCGCCGCCGTCGACTCGGCACGCGCCACCTACCTGGACGCGGCCCGCCGCCGCGACCTGGGCCGGCCGTACGGCCGACAGGCGAGTGTGGCGAAGTTGATCGCCACCGACGCGGCGATGAAGGTCACCACGGACGCGGTCCAGGTCTTCGGCGGTTGCGGCTACACCCGTGAGTTCCCGGTCGAGCGCTACATGCGCGAAGCAAAGATCATGCAGATCTTCGAGGGCACCAACCAGATCCAACGCATGGTCATCGCACGGCAGTTCGCTCGACCCACGAAGTAGCGGGCGGGCTGCGGGTCAGCCGACGCGGACGCCCGTGACGGCTTGCAGTTCGGGCAGGTAGCCCTGGCTCTGGCCGCTGCTCGTGGGGTGGTAGGACTCGTCCAGGGGCAGGGTGACACCGTGGATCCACACGTTGGACCCGCACACCCCGTGGCCGGCGAAACGGCCGCGTACGTCGGCGAAGGTGGCTCGGGCGGCGCCGGCGCGTTGCCT
Source organism: Embleya sp. NPDC005971 (assembly GCF_040629175.1). Taxonomy (NCBI): domain Bacteria; kingdom Bacillati; phylum Actinomycetota; class Actinomycetes; order Kitasatosporales; family Streptomycetaceae; genus Embleya; species Embleya sp. NPDC005971. Next base: position 83,733 of record NZ_JBEXUX010000010.1, read on the forward strand.
GGTGACGTCGGCCAGTGTGTCGGCGGCCTCGTCGAGGATGGTGCGCTTGTACTTGCTCAGGCCCAGGAAGCACGAGCCGAGTTCGAACAGGCGCGGGTAACCGAGCACGACCAGGCGGGCGTTGGGCGCCCGGTTGCGGATCTGCGTGTAGGTGGCGTCGAGGTCGGCGGGCAGGGTGTTGGTGGCGTAGGTCTTGGCCTTGGTGACCGCGACGGCGCAGTCCGCGTCGGAGGCCAGCACGCAGGTCTTGATGGTGTCCACGAAGCCGGCGTCGTTGCCGCCGATGCTGATGGTCACCAGTGTGGTCGCGGAGTCGAGCACGGAGAGTTGGCCGGCGCGCACGTCGGCGGTCTTGGCTCCGGAACAGGCCGCGAAGGCGAAGCCGCCCGGGTGGCTGCGATTCCACAAGACCGGATAGGAGTTGGCGCTGCGCTTGCAGGCGCCGCTGTCGGATAAGTAGTTGCCCGCGCCGACGCCGGCGCTGTACGAGTCGCCCAGCGCGGCGTAGTTGGTGGTGGCGGCGGCCTGGGCGGTCGGTGCGACGAGGGCGGTGCCGGCGACGACGGTGACGGCGAGAGCCGTCGCGGACAGGGTGCGGGGCAGCGAAAGCACGAATGGTCTCCTCGGCGGACGTGGGGACGCCGGCGGAGGCCTCGACGGGCGTTGCGCTGCCGTACCTGAACGTGTCGACCCATCGAACCGCCCGAGCCGCCACGCCCGTTCGCGCGTCCGGCCCTTCCGCAGTCGTCGCCCGTGGCACTCGGCGTGAAGCCCCATCGTCCCGTGCCCGAATCGCCACTGCATAGACGGATTTCGGCCCCGCGAGGGGCGATCGTCCGCCTGCGGTCCCGGCCTTGGGCGCGGTGGGCGACTGCCGGATGACCTCCGCCGGATCCTTGCTCGGCGGCTTCGCTTCGACGGACCTTCGAGCCGCCGACCCGACCGGATCGGCGACTGCTCAGCGGCGGGTCAGGTCCGGGCGCAGCCGTTGCCAGGTGGGGTTGCGCAGGCGGCCGGTGGTGGTGCGGCCGGAGACGGTGACCTCGGCGATCAGGCGGGGTTCGACCCACTGGGCGCCGGGGACGTCGACGAAGTCGGCAAAGGGTGTGTCGGGGCGGGCGAGCGCACCCAGATATTCGCCGAGTTCGCCGCGTTCGGCGTCGGTCAGGCCGTGCTCGACGGTGCCGGCGAAGCGCAGGCCGTCCGGTGCGTCGACGCCCACGAGCAGGCTGCCCGGCAGGCCGCGCAACTCGGCTCGGCCCTCGACCCAGCCGCCGATGATCACGTTGTGCGTCTCGACGTGTCCGGCCTTGATCCAGTCCGGTGAGCGCAGGCCGGGCTGGTAGTCCGAGGCCAGCCGCTTTGCGACGATGCCCTCGTACCCGTGTCCCAGGCTCGTCGCCCACGCGCGTTGCACGTCGCCCTCGGTCCACCCGGGCGTCGACCAGCGCGCGCCGGTGAGATCGAGGCTCTCCAGCAACATCCGGCGCTCGCGATACGGAGTGGCCAGCAGCGACCGGCCGTCCAGATACATCACGTCGAAGAGCATCAGATGCACCGGCGTGTCCATCGTCAGCCGGGCCACCTTGCGCGGGTTGACCGCGCCCGTCCGCCGCCGGAGCAAATCGACGTCGGGCCGCCCCCGGTCGTCCAGGACCACGATCTCGCCGTCGAGCACCGCCTGCCGCTGCCCGTGCTGGTTGCCGATCCCGGCCAGCTCGGGATAGGTACGGGTGACGTCGCCACCGTCGCGGGAGAGCAACCGCAACGTGCCGTCGCCCGCGCAGTACGCCACCGTACGGGCACCGTCCCACAGGACCTCGAAGCCCCAGTCGAGGTCCTGTCCCTCCCCCGGCAACGGCGCCGCGACGGCCAGCATCGGCTCGATCTCGGGCAATACGGCATGAACTTGTTCCTGACCGGCCATGCCTCGATCATCGGCGGGGCGCTGCGGGGCCGCCGGCGGAGCCCGAGCCTGATTCGTATGCCTGTTCGAAGCACCGGCCGCCGACCTGCTCGTCCCGCATCGGCGCCCCGCCGGCGACCGGGAGCCATTCGAGCGAGCAGCGCCGGACGGGCCGCCGGACCCGCGCCGGTCGTCCGCTCGGCCGTCAGCCCCGACCGGTCGTCGCCGAGATCACGTCGGCGATGTGTGCGGTGACCGCCGGCTGGTGGTCGGTGAGGTAGAAGTGGCCGCCGGCGAAGGTGTGCAGGGCGAAGGTGCCGTTGGTGTGCTCGCGCCAGGACATCGCCTCGTCCAGGGTGACCTTCGGGTCGGTGTCGCCGATCAGCACGGTGATCGGGCATTCCAGCGGCTCGCCGGGCGCGCAGGTGTAGGTCTCGATCGCGCGATAGTCGGCACGCAGCGCGGGCAGCACCATCTGCAACACCTCGTCGTCCGCCAGCAGACTCGCGTCCGTGCCGCTCATCGAGCGCAGCTCGGCGGCCAGTCCCGCGTCGTCCAGCAGGTGCAGTGCCTCGTCCCGCCACCGGTCCGGGGCCCGCCGACCGGAGGCGATCAGCGCGGCCGGCCGCACGCGCAGCCGGCGGGCCACCTCGAAGCCGAGGATCGCGCCCATGCTGTGGCCGAACAGGGTCAGTGGGCGCTCCTCGTCCAGCCACGGATCCAGCGCGGCGGTGATCCGGTCCGCCAGCGTGCCGATGTCGTCCACCAGTGGTTCGGCGCGTCGATCCTGGCGACCGGGATATTGCACACCCAGCACCTCGACCCGGCCCTTGAGCGCCGCCGACAGCGGGAACCAGAAGCTCGCCGAGCCCCCCGCGTGCGGCAGGGCGACCAGGCGCGGAAGCGGGTCGGACGTCGGGTGGAACCGGCGGATCCAGGCGTCCGATACGGCGGAGGCGGTTGTCATGACGAGCCCTTCTTGATCGTCGCTGCGGTGGTTGTCGCTGCTGTGCTTTTCGCTGCCCCGGTTTTCGCTGCTCCGGTCGTGGCCGACGTGCTCACGGGTACCGTGCCTCGTGGCCGGCGTGCCCGTGGTTACGGTGCCCATGGTGACCGTGCCCGTGGCCGCTCGGTCGTGGCGGTCGTGGTGGTGCCGCCTTCTTCGGCGCGGATGTGTCCGGGCTCACCCGGCCATCGAGTCCGTGCGCGCGCCCAGTGGTTCCACGCCGGTGAGCACCGCGTGCTGGACCTCGCGCAGCGCGCGGGAGGGTTCCAGGCCGAGCAGTTCGCGCAACGCGCCGCGCGTGTCCTGGTACACCGCGAGCGCCTCGCCGCGTCGGCCGCAGTGATACAGCGCGACCATCAGGTGTCGGGCGAAGTTCTCGTGCAGCGGGTACTCGGCGGTCAGTGCGTACAGGCGGGCGACGCTCTCCCGGTAGCGGCCCAGCGCGAGGTCGGCCTCGACCAACAGTTCGAGACACTCCAGCCGGGACGCCTCCAGCCGCGCGGCGTGCGCCCGCACGATCGGGCCGTGGGCGACCCCCGCGTAGGCCGGCCCGCGCCACAGCTCCAGCGCACCGCCGAAGGTCTCGGCCGCCTCGTGCTGCCGGCCCGCCCGCAGGGCCGCCCGGCCCCGGTCGACCAGGCCGTGGAAGGCGTCCGCGTCCAGCCGGTCCGGTCCGGCGTGCAGGATGTAGCCGCCGGCACACGTGGCCAACGGGCCGCTGCGCGCGGGCCCCGAGGCACCGAGCGCGGCCCGCAGGCGGGACACGTATACGTGCACCGTGGACTTGGCCCGCTGCGGCCGGGGGCCGGGCCAGATCTCGGCGACGATCTGGTCGACCGTCAACATCTGGCCTCGCCGCGCGAGCAGGGCGGCCAGGAGGGTTTCCGGCTTGGGCGCCGCGATCGTGCGCGGCTCGGCGCCGTCGACGATCCGCACAGGGCCGAGAATCTCGTACCGCAACGGCTCTTCCCTCTCTTCGGCGGTCGGGGTCATGTTCACCGGCAGTCCGGTCTTGCTCACTGACGACGGTGACATATGCCGGGCGTGTGGCGTACCCCTGACCGACCCCTACGTGACCTTGCACGGGAATTGCGCGGTAACCGCACTCGGCCGCGTCACACTTCCCAGCACCCCCGAACCGGCTTATGGTCGATCGATGAGCACAGCCCGTTCGCCCGAGCGCGCGTTGTACGCCGTCAGCGACCTGCATTCCGCGATCCCGTCCAACCGCGCCATCGTCGAAGGCATCCGACCCCGCACCGACGACGACTGGATCATCGTCGCGGGGGACGTGGCCGAGCACGTCGAGGACACCCAGGCCACCCTCCGGTTGCTCGCCGACCGCTTCGCGCGGGTGGTGTGGGTGCCCGGCAACCACGAGTTGTGGTCCACGCCCGACGACTCGGTGCAGTTGCGCGGCGAGCGACGCTATCGGCATCTGGTCGCGATGTGCCGGGAGTTGGGTGTGCTCACTCCCGAGGATCCGTTCGCGATCTGGGACGGGCCGGGTGGTCCGGTCACCGTGGCACCGCTGTTCGTGCTCTACGACTACACCTGGCGTCCGCCGGGTGCGGCCACGCAGCAGGAGGCGTTGGACGCCGCGTACGCCGCCGGTGTGGTGTGCAGCGACGAGTTCATGCTGCACCCGGATCCGTACTCCAGCCGCGGCGAGTGGTGCCGGGCCCGGGTGGCGTACAGCGAGGGCCGGCTCGCGGCGGCGGCCGATCCGGCCGCGCCGCTGCTGATGGTCAATCACTTCCCGCTGGTCCGGGAGCCCACGGACGTGATGTGGTACCCGGAGTTCGTCCAGTGGTGCGGCACCGACCTCACCGCCGACTGGCATCGCCGCTTCCCCACCGCCGCCGTGGTGTACGGCCACCTGCACATCCCGCGCACCACCTGGTACGACGGGGTGCGCTTCGAGGAGGTCTCGCTCGGCTATCCGCGCGAGCGCAAGAACGGGCTGCGGCGGCCGATCCCGCGCCGGATCGTACCCGCCGAGCCGAGCGACACCGCCCAGAGCAGCCGCCCGGGCCGCCAGGCGGGTGCCCGATGACCCTCTCGCACGCCGACGCCGGAGATTCGATGACCACCTCGCCAACCGACGCCGCAGGTTCGATGATCGCCCGGGTGTTGCCGCCGGAGGTCTTCGCCGAGGAATCCTTCGACGACCCGGACGGGCCGCCGCTGTTCCCGGCCGAGGAGGCGCTGCTGACCAAGGCGGTGGACAAGCGCCGCCGCGAGTTCACCACCGTACGGCGGTGCGCACGCCGCGCGTTGGCCCGAATGGGGATACCGGCCGCGCCTCTCCTGCCGGGGCTGCGCGGGGCGCCGGGCTGGCCGGCCGGTGTGGTGGGCAGCATGACGCACTGCGCGGGATATCGCGCTGCGGCCGTCGCGGACGGGGCGGTGTTGCTGACCCTGGGCATCGACGCCGAACCCGCGTTGCCGCTGCCCGACGGGGTGTTGGCCACCGTCTCGTCGGAGACCGAGCGCAAGCACTTGGCCGACCTGGCCGCCGGCCGGCCCGAGATCGCCTGGGACCGGTTGCTGTTCAGCGCCAAGGAGTCGGTCTACAAGGCGTGGTTCCCGCTCACCGAGCGCTGGTTGGACTTCGCCGAGGCGGAGATCGGGTTCGACCCCGAGGCGGGCACCTTCGCCGCCCGGTTGTTGATCGAGGACCGCCCGCTGGACGGCTTCGCCGGGCGCTGGCAGGTCGACGCGGGCATCGCGGTGACCACGATCGCGGTGGCCCGAAGCTGAGCCGATCGGGTGGGGCCGAAGGCGTGCCCTCGGCCCCACCCGCATCCGTCCGTCAGTCCCGCGCGAACCGGGGCACGTTCGCTGCGGTGGGCCGCCACGCCTCGGCGAACTCGGCCGGCAGCTCGATCCGATCCAGGATCGGGTGCCTGGGCACCGAGACCCGGTACTTGATCCGCCATCCGCGCGCGGTGCGCTCCAGGATGTCGTAGTAGTCCCCTCCGTGCACCTCGCCGTCGATCAGCGTCGCGATGTAGCGGCTGCGGGCCCGGACCGTGCCGCCCTCGTCCACCAGGAGCACGATGTCCAGGGTCTGGTGGTCCGGGGTGTCCGGGCTGCGCCGACCGGTGAACTGCCGGGCCGAGGCCAGGCCGTCGATCGTGTAGCCGCCGCCGATCGTGTTCTCGATCACCGCGTCGTCGGTGAACACCCGGTCCAGGTTCGCGATCTCGTCGTTGTCGAAGACGTGCGCGAACCGGGCGAGCGTGTCGTGGATCCCCGCGACGTCCTCGGCGGTCAGGGTGGATTCCGCGGTCACGGCGCGACCACCTCGGAAAGCCGTACCGGCAGCGGGAATTCGACCTTGGTCACGCCCGCCTCCGGCTGCCGCGGCGCGCGCGGCAGGCTCAGTCGGTAGGCGATCCGCCAGCCGGCCGGTGTCTCCCGCAGAATGTCCAGGAACTCGCCGCCGGTGAGCCGACCGGCCGGGTTGATCCCGAGGTAGCGGCTGCGCGCCTGGACCTGCCCGTACTCGTCCACCTCGACGGTGGTGTTGAGCGTGTGGTGGTCGGGCGTCGCCGCGCTCTTGCCCCGGGTGTACTCGGCGAACTCGGCGATACCCCGGAAGGCCCGTGCCGGCCCGACGCCGATCTCGACCACGACGTCCTCGGTGAACACGAGGTCGAGCCCGGCCACGTCGCCGTTGTCGAAGACGTGCGCGAACAGCGCGAGCGTGCGGTGGATCTCGGCGAGATCCACCGGGGACAGTACCTTCGTCATGAATTTCCCAGCCTCGTAGTGGTGTTGCGTGACACTGCGGAGGTGGAGCGGGTCAGCCGGGGAGCCCGGCCGCCCAGTCCACGATGGTCGCCGCCGTCAGATCGGCGTGGTCCTCCAGCACGGTGAAGTGGTCGCCGGTGACCCCGATCAGGTCGTGCGGCAGGGGCCAGTACGCCCGCCAGTCCCATCGACCCTCCGGGTCGATCACGGTGCCCGCCACCGGCGTCTGCGCCTGGGCGACCAGCGTGGGGGTGGCGATCGGCTGCGGCTTCCAGTCCGCGAACAGGCGCTGGTACAGGCCCATCGTGCTCAGGTTGGTGTCGTCGAGCGTCATGTCGTACTGCGCCACCCGGCCCAGGAGACCCTCGATCATCGCGGGCAGCCACCAGTCCATGCCCGGCACCAGCGCGGTGTCGATCGGGAAGGTGTCGATCAACCCGAGGGCGATCGGCGGCACCCCCTCGGCCTCCAGTCGGCGGGTCACCTCGTGCGCGATGCAGCCGCCCATCGAACGCCCCACCACGATGTACGGCCGATCACCCACGGCCGCCCGCACCGATTCCACATGCATCCGCAGCAGCGCGTCGGCGTGGTCGGGCAACGACTCGTCGGCCCCGAAGCCGGGCGTCTGGATCACGAACACGTCCCGCTCGCCCTGGAACACCTGCCCGAACCGGGCGTATTCGTGCGGACCGGAGATCGCGCTCAACGACGGGAAGCAGACGATCGCGGGCCCGGCGTCGCCGGAGGCGAAGCGCAGCACCGGCTTGACGTGCCGATCCCGCTCGGCCTCCGGGAAGGACGCGCGCAGACCCGCCGAGGCCATGATCACCTCGGCCGCGGTGAGGTACTTCCCGGCCGCGCACAACTGGACGTAGAAGGAGGCCAACGCACCCTTGGTGCGCTCGACGGGAGCCGGCTCCGAACTCGTGGGGGCCACCGGCGAGCCGCCCCGGCCCGCCAGTTCGGCACGCAGATGCAGGGCGAGGGCGCGCGGGGTGGGGTGCGCGATGGTGACCGTGGCGGGCAACCGCAGACCGGTCGCGCCGGCCAGCCGGTTGCGCAGTTCCACGGCGGTCAGCGAGTCCAGGCCGACCTCCAGGAACGCCTGGTCGGCATCCACCGACTCGTCCGGCGAGTGGCCGAGCACGACGGCGAGTTCGGTGTGCACGAGATCGGCCAGGAGTTCGTCCCGCTCGCCCTCGGACGCCGTCGCGAGCCGCCGGGCGAAGGCCGGTTCGGCGCTCGCCGTCCCGGAGCGCACCGACCGTCGGGTCCGCCGTGCGGGGCGCTGGTGCGCCGCGTCCGCTCCGGCCTCTTGCGGTCGGCTTCCGGGGTCTGTGGCGAGCCGGCCACCGGGCACCGGGCGCGAGGTCAACGACCCGACCGAGAGCACCGGCGCCCCGGTCTCGTCGGTTGCCTCCAGCGACACCGCGTCCGGTCCGGCCGGGGTGAGCCGTACCCGCAGCCGGGCGGCCCCGGTCGCGTGCAGCCGCACGTCGTTCCAGGCGTAGGCCAGGCTGGTCGCGGCCGGTTCGCCGGCCGCCTCGGCACGCCGCAGCGCATCCACCACCGCAAGGTGCAGCGTCGCGTCGAGCAGCGCCGGATGCACCCCGAACCGCGCCGCGTCGTCGGCCTGTTCCTCGGCCAGCGCGACTTCGGCGAACAGCGCCCGGTCGATGCGCCAGGCCGCCTGGAGCCCCTGGAACACCGGCCCGTAGTCGATCCCGGCGGCGCCCAGCAGTTCGTAGGCGTCCTCGACCGGCACCTCGACCGCCTCGTCGGGCGGCCAGACGCCGACAGCGGACGTCTCGGCCTCGGTCCCGGCCGGTTCGGACGTCAGGAACCCGGCGGCGTGCCGCACCCATTCCGCATCGACCGCGGCCGACTCCGCCCGCGAGAACACCGCGAAGGTGCGCCGCCCGTCCTCGGCCGCCGTGCCCACCACGACCCGGAGGTGCGTGGCCGCGTCCGGGTCCGCCAGAATCAGCGGCGCCTCGATCACGAGTTCGTCCACCGCGCCCGATCCCACCTCGTCCCCGGCTCGCACGGCGAGTTCCAGGAACACAGACGCCGGCAACAACACCGTGTCCTGGACGGCGTGATCGGCCAGCCACGGGTGCGAACGCACCGAGATCCGCCCGGTCAACAACACCTCGTCGCCCTCGCCGGTGTCCACCGAGGCGCCGAGCAGGGGATGTTCGACCGCCCGTAGACCCAGCGACGAGGCACCGGCCGCAGGTCGGGCCGGAGTCTCCCGCCAGTAGCGCCTGCGCTGGAACGCGTAGGTGGGCAACTCGATTCCATCGGGCTGGTGTTCGGTGTAGGCCGGGGTCCAGTCCACCGGCACGCCCCGCACGAAGGCTTCGGCGAGTGAGGTGTACAGGCGCTGCGCGCCGCCCTGGTCACGACGCAACGTGCCGACCACGACCGGGTTCTCCGTACCCGCCTCGTCCAACGTCGCCTCGATCGCCGTGGTCAACACCGGATGCGGGCTCACCTCCACGAACACCCCGTGCCCCGAAGCCGCCAGACCCCGAGTGGCCTCCTCGAAGCGAACCGTCTCGCGCAGATTCGTCGCCCAGTAGGCGGCATCCATCACAGCGGTGTCGATCCAGTCACCGGTCACCGTCGACCACACCGGAACCGTCCCGGACACCGGCGCGATCCCGGCCAGATCGGCCACGATCCGCTCCCGGATCTCCTCCACCTGGGCCGAATGCGACGCGTAGTCGACGGGGATCAGACGGGCCCGGCCGTCCTCGGCGGTCACCGACGCGACCAACTCCTCCAGCGCGGCCGGCTCCCCCGACACGACCACCTGACCCGGGCCGTTCACCGCCGCGACCGAGATCCGCCCGTCCCACCCGGCAATCCGCGCCGCCACGTCCGACTCGGGCAACGCCACCGAACCCATCCCGCCACGACCCGACAACGCCACGATCGCCCGACTGCGCAACGCCACCACCCGGGCGCCGTCCTCCAGCGTCAACCCGCCCGCCACCACCGCCGCCGCAATCTCACCCTGCGAATGACCCACCAACGCATCCGGCACCACCCCGTACGACCGCCACACTTCGGCCAGCGACACCAACACCGCCCACAACACCGGCTGGACCACATCCACCCGATCCAACGACGGCACACCCTCCACACCCGTCAAGACCTCGACCGGCGACCAATCCACAAACGACTCCAACGCCTTCGCGCACTCCCCGAAGCGAGCCCCGAACACCGGGGACTGCGCGTACAGATCGGCCGCCATCCCCACCCACTGCGAACCCTGACCGGGAAAAACGAACACCGTCTTCCCGACCGGCCCCGCCGACCCGGTCACCACACCGGTCACCGAGTCGCCGCGTCGGACCGCTTCCAGCGCCTCGGTCAGTGCGTCCCGGTCGCCGATCACCACGGCCCGCTCGCCGAAGGTCGCCCGGGTGGACGCCAACGAGAAGCCCACGTCGGCGGTGCGCGGCGACGGGTCCACGGCGAGCCGCTCCGTCAGCCGATCCGCCTGGGCCCGCAGCGCGTCCGGCGTCTTCGCCGACAACACCCACGGCAGGGTCACCGGCTCCGGGGTGGCGTCCCGCTCGGGAATCTCGGCGCCGGCCTCGGGGAGTTCGAGAATGACGTGGGCATTGGTCCCGCTCACCCCGAACGCCGACACTGCCGCCCGACGCGGTCGCCCGGTCTGCGGCCACGGCCGAGCCTGCGTCAACAACCGCACCGCGCCCGCCGACCAGTCCACATGCGGGGTCGGCTCCTCGGCGTGCAGCGTCCTGGGCAACACCCCGTGCCGCAACGCCTCGACCATCTTGATCACCCCGGCCACCCCCGCCGCGGCCTGCGCATGCCCGATATTCGACTTCAACGAGCCCAACCACAAAGGCTCTTCAGCCGGACGACCCTGGCCATAGGTCGCCAACAACGCCTGCGCCTCGATCGGATCACCCAGCGTGGTGCCCGTCCCGTGTGCCTCCACCACGTCCACGTCACCCGTGGCCAGTTCGGCGTTGGCCAGCGCCTCGCGGATCACCCGTTGTTGCGCGGGTCCGTTGGGCGCGGTCAGGCCGTTCGAGGCGCCGTCCTGGTTCACCGCGCTGCCGCGCACCACCGCGAGTACCCGGTGGCCGAGTCGTTCGGCGTCGGAGAGCCGCTCCAGGATCAGCACGCCGACCCCCTCCGCCCAGCCGGTGCCGTCCGCCGACGCGGCGAACGCCTTGCAGCGGCCGTCCACGGACAATCCGCGTTGCCGGGAGAACTCGACGTAGCCCATCGGCGAGGCCATCACCGTGGCCCCGCCCGCGACCGCGAGGTCGCTTTCGCCCGCGCGCAGCGACTGGGCGGCCAGGTGCAGCGCCACCAGCGACGACGAGCACGCGGTGTCCACCGTCACCGCCGGGCCCTCGAAGCCGAAGGTGTACGAGATCCGGCCGGACGCCACGCTGCCCAGCGTGCCGGTGCCGAGATAGCCCTCCAGTTCCTCCGGGACCTGGTCCAGGGCCGGGGCGTAGTCGATGCCGGCGATCCCGGTGAACACCGAGGTCCGGCTCCGACGCAGACCGGTGACGTCGATCCCGGCCCGCTCGAACGCGTCCCACGCGGTCTCTAGGAGCAGCCGCTGCTGGGGGTCGATGGCCGGCGCCTCACGGGGCGAGATGCCGAAGAACGCCGCGTCGAAGTCCCCGGCGTCCGGCAGGAAGGCGCCTGCCGTCGTATAGGTGGTGCCGGGTCGGTCGGGGTCCGGGTGGTAGATGTCGCGCAGGTCCCAGCCTCGATCGGTGGGCGCCTCGCCGACCGCGTCGGTGCCGGAATCGACCAGCCGCCACAGGTCTTCGGGCGAGTCGACACCGCCGGGCAGCCGGCAGGCCATCCCGACGATCGCGATCGGCTCGCGTCGGCTCGCCTCGACGTCGCGGACCCGCTTGCGGGCGTCGCGGACGTCGGCCAGTGCACGCTTGAGATATCCCCGGAGCTTTTCTTCGTCCGCCATGGAACTGCCTTTCCTGGTTGCGTTGGTGGGGTCCGGGGGGATCAGCGGGATTCGAGGTCGCCGTCGAGCAGGCCGAAGAGTTCCTCGTCGCTGGCACTGTCCAGGTCGATCTCGTCGGAGATCACCGGCGCCGCGACGACGCTCGCCTCGCCCCACTTGTTCGCCAGCACCCGCAGTCGGTCGATGATCGCCAACCGGCGGGCCGAGTCGCCGAGGTCCGCGGTCAACGCGGCGTCCAGTCGGTCGAGTTCGGCCAGCGCCGCCGGCAGCGGCAGGCCCGGGGTCGCGATCGTCGACTGTTCGGCGAGGAACTCGGCGACGCCCGCCGGGGTCGGGTAGTCGAAGATCAGCGTGGCGGGCAGTTGCAGTCCCGACCCCGCGTTGAGCCGGTTGCGCAGCTCCACCGCCGTCAGCGAGTCGAACCCGAGCTCGCGGAAGGCCCGTTCGGGCTCGACGGTGGCCGGGTCGCCGTGCCCGAGCACCACGGCCGTCTCGGCGCGGACGAACTCCAGGACGACGGACTCTCGTTCGGCACCGGTCAACCCGACGAGTCGACCCGGCAGGGTGGGTCCGGCGTCCTCGGTCGGCCGGGAAGGCTCGTCGGGCAGTGCGCCGGCGTCGCCTCGGGCGGTCCGGCTGCCGTCCAGCCAGTACCGCTCGTGCTGAAACGCGTAGGTGGGCAACTCCACCCGGCGCGGTCGGTACCCGGCGTAGGCCGTGCTCCAGTCGACGTCGACGCCGCGCACCCACAGCTCGGCGAGGGACGTGTACAGGCGCTGCGCGCCGCCCTGGTCGCGGCGCAGCGTGCCGACCACCAGCGACCGGGTCGCCGCGGCGTCCTCCAGGGTGTCCTGGATCGCGGCCACCAGCACCGGATGCGGGCTCACCTCGACGAACACCCCGTGTCCGGCGGCGGCGAGGCCGCGGGTGGCCTCCTCGAACCGCACGGTCTCGCGGAGGTTGTCCGCCCAGTAGGCGGCGTCCATCGTCGCGGTGTCCAGCCACTCGCCGGTGAGCGTCGAGCGCAGCGGCACCGAGCCGGAGACGGGCACGATCGGGGCGAGGTCGGCCAGGATGCGCTCGCGGATCTCGTCCACGTGGGCCGAGTGCGACGCGTAGTCCACCGGGATCAACCGGGCCCGGCCGCCCTCGGCGGTGACCGAGTCGACCAGTTCGGTGAGCGTTTCGGGCTCGCCCGACACCACCACCTGCCCGGGGCCGTTCACCGCCGCGATCGAGATCTTCCCGTCCCAGCGGGCGATGCGCTCCCGGACCTGGGTCTCGGGGAGCGCCAGGGAGGCCATCCCGCCGCGCCCGGACAGCGCCACGATCGCCCGACTGCGCAACGCGACGACCCGAGCGCCGTCCGCGAGCGAGAGACCGCCGGCGACCACGGCGGCGGCGATCTCGCCCTGCGAGTGGCCGACCACGGCATCGGGGGTCACGCCGTACGAGCGCCACACTTGCGCCAGCGAGACCAGTACGGCCCACAACACGGGCTGGACCACGTCCACCCGATCCAGCGTGGGCGCGCCCTCGACGCCGGTCAGCACGTCGACGGCCGACCAGTCCACGAACGGTTCCAACGCCTTGGCGCACTCACCGAATCGGGACGCGAACACCGGCGACTGGAACAGCAGTTCGGCGGCCATTCCGGTCCACTGCGAGCCCTGGCCGGGGAAGACGAACACCGTGCGGCCGAGCGGGCCGGTCGCCGATCCGGTCACCACGCCGGCGGCGGAGTCGCCTCGGGCGAGCGCGGCCAGGCCGGTGGTCGGCGAGTCGCGGGCCACGATCACCACGGCGCGCTCTTCGAACGCGGCCCGGCTGCCGATCAGGGCCGCGCCGACGTCCACCGGGTGGGGGTCGGCCGCCGTGACGAACTCGGCGAGCCGGGCCGCCTGTCCGCGCAGCGCCGGGGCCCGCTTGGCGGACACGATCCAGGGCAGCACCACGTCGGGGCGCGGGTCGTTCGGTTCGGGTTCGGGCTCCAGTGGCGGTTGTTCCAGGATCACGTGCGCGTTGGTGCCGCTGACTCCGAACGAGGAGACCCCGGCCCGACGTGGCCGGCCGGTCTGCGGCCACGGCCGAGCCTGCGTCAACAACCGCACCGCGCCCGCCGACCAGTCCACATGCGGACTCGGCTCGTCCACATGCAACGTCTTCGGCAACACACCATGCCGGAGCGCCTCGACCATCTTGATCACCCCGGCCACCCCCGCCGCGGCCTGCGCATGCCCGATATTCGACTTCAACGAGCCCAACCACAAAGGCTCTTCGGCCGACCGACCCTGACCGTAGGTCGCCAACAGGGCCTGCGCCTCGATCGGATCACCCAGCGTCGTCCCCGTCCCATGCGCCTCCACCACGTCCACATCACCGACGGCCAGCCCCGAATTCGCCAACGCCTGCCGAATCACCCGCTGCTGCGACGGACCATTCGGCGCCGTCAACCCATTCGACGCACCGTCCTGATTCACCGCACTGCCCCGCACCACCGCCAACACCCGATGCCCATAACGCCGCGCATCCGAGAGTCGCTCCAGCAGCAGCATGCCGACGCCCTCGGCCCAGCCGACGCCGTCCGCCGCCCCCGCGAACGCCTTGCAGCGGCCGTCCACGGACAAGCCGCGCTGCCGGGAGAACTCGGTGAACGCGCCGGGCGAGGCCATCACCGCGACACCGCCGGCGAGCGCCAGGTCGCTCTCGCCCAGCCGCAACGACTGCGCGGCGAGGTGCAGGGTGACCAGCGAGGACGAGCACGCGGTGTCGATGGTGACCGCCGGGCCCTCGAAGCCGAACGAGTAGGAGATCCGGCCGGACGCGACGCTGCCCGCGTTGCCGTTGCCGACGTAACCCTCCAGCGTGCTGGGCACGTTGCCCGGATGTGGCGCGTAGTCGTGGTACATCACGCCGGCGAAGACGCCGGTTCGGCTGCCGCGCAGGGTCGTCGGGTCGATGCCGGCCTGCTCGATCACCTCCCACGTGGTCTCCAGGAGCAGCCGCTGTTGCGGATCGGTGGCCAGCGCCTCACGCGGCGAGATCTCGAAGAAGCCCGCGTCGAACTCGGCGGCGTCGTAGAGGAATCCGCCGTGCCTGGTGTACGACTTGCCGGCCGCCTCCGGGTCCGGGTCGAACAGCTCCTCGACGTCCCAGCCTCGATCGCTCGGGAACTCCCCCACCGCGTCGGTGCCGGCTTCGACCAGGCGCCACAGGTCGGCCGAGGAGGCGACGCCGCCCGGGAGCCGGCAGGCCATGCCGACGATGACGATCGGGTCGTCCGTCGACGGGGTGGGCAGGTTCGGGCCGGAGGCCGGTGCGACCGGCTCATCCCGCAGATCGCCGAGCAGTTCGCCGCGCAGGTACTCGGCCAGCGCGCCCGGGGTCGGGTAGTCGAAGACCAGCGTCGCGGGCAGCCGCAGGCCGGTACCGGCGTTGAGCCGGTTGCGCAGCTCGACGGCGGTGAGCGAGTCCATGCCCAGGTCGCTGAACGCCCGCCGGACGCCGACCGCGTCCGGCTCCGCGCCGAGCACGCCGGCGACCTCCGCGCGGACCAGGTCGAGCAGTTCCTGTTCGCGTTCGGCCGGGCCGAGAGCGGCCAACCGCCGGGCGAGCGAGGCCGCGCCGGCTGCCTGGGCGGCTGCGGCCTGCCGTCGCTGCGGCCGGACCAGGCCGCGCAGCGGCGCCGGGACCGCTTCCGGCCGGGCGCGCAGGCCGGCCAGGTCCAGCGGTGCGGGAATCAGGACGGCCCGGTCCGACTCGATCGAACCCCCGTCCGGCCGCACCGCCAGGTCGAACAGCCGCAGCCCGTCCGTCGAGGCCAGCGCGCGGATCCCGGCCCGGGCCGCGCGCCGGCGATCCGCGTCGGCCAGGTGCGCGGTCATCCCGCCCGCCTCGGCCCACATGCCCCAGGCCAGCGAGATCGCGGGCAGCCCGGCGGCACGGCGGCGGGCGGCGAGTGCGTCCAGGAAGCTGTTGGCCGCCGCGTAGTTTCCCTGGCCGGGGCCGCCGAGTACGGCCGCCACCGAGGAGAACAACACGAAGCCCGCCAGGTCATGTTCGCGGGTCAGCTCGTGCAGATGCCAACTCGCGTCGGCCTTGGGCCGGAGCACCGCGGCCAGCCGCTCGGGGGTGAGCGCGTCGAGCACACCGTCGTCGATGACCCCCGCCGCATGCACGACGGCGGTCAGCGGATGGGCCACCGGCACGCTCGCGAGCAGCGCGGCCAGCGCCTCCCGGTCGGACACGTCCGTCGCCACGACGGTCACCTGCGCACCGAGCCCGGTCAGCTCGGCGACCAGATCACCCGCACCGGGTGTGTGCAACCCCCGACGGCCGGTCAACAACAGCCGGCGCAGGCCGTGTTCGACCACCAGATGGCGAGCCAGCAGTGCACCGAGCACGCCGACGCCGCCGGTGATCAGGACCGTGCCGTCCGGATCCCAGCCGCGCACCTCGCGCGGATCGAGCGATACGGGCCGGCGCAGGCGCGGGACGTGCAACGCGCCCGCACGCAGCGCGAGTTGCGGTTCGTCGGTGGCCAGTGCGGTCGCGTACGCGGCGCCCAGGCCGGTCGGTGCGGCGAGGTCGTCCCGGTCGAGGTCGATCAGTACGATCCGACCCGGCTGTTCGGACTGGGCCGAGCGGACCAGGCCGGCCACCGCCGCGCCGGCCGGGTCGGGAGCGTCGCCGTCGGCCACGGCGAACGCGCCGCGGGTGAGTACCAGGACACGCTCGGCGTCGCCCTGGAGCACGGCCAGCACACGGGCGCTCTCCCGGTGCGCGGCGGCGAGAATGTCCTCCGGCCCGGTCTCGACCGCGACCACGAGGGTGCCGTCGTCGAGCGACTCGGTATCCGAGCCGGGCTCGATGCCCACCGTCGCGGGTAGTTCGACCCAGCCCGGCTCGAACAGGGTGTCCTGCCCCGCCGAACGCGACGCGTCGAGCTGATCCACCGTCACCGGCCGGGTGGCCAAAGCCTCGATCGATGCCACCGGCGCGCCGCTCGCGTCGGCGGCCCGGAAGGTCAGTTCGCCCGGACCGGTCATCGCGATCCGAACGCGCAGCGCGGTCGCACCGGCGGCGTGCAGCCGTACCCCGTTCCAGACGAACGGCAGTCGACGGCCCGCTTCCGCCGCCGACTCGTCCAGGTCGCGCACCGACGCGAGGTGCAGAGCCGCGTCGAAAAGCGCCGGGTGGATGCCGAACCGGGCCGCGTCCGGATGCGCTTCGGCGGGCAGGGCGACCTCGGCGAGCAGTTCGTCGCCGAGCCGCCAGGCGGCCCGCAGGCCCCGGAAGGTCGGCCCGTACCCGATCCCGGCCTCCGCGAGCGCGGCGTAGGCCCCGCTCACGTCGAGCGCCGTCGCCCCGACCGGCGGCCACTGCTCGGGCTCGGCGGCGGCGCGCGGCGTGTCCTCGGACGCGACCAGGAAACCGGCCGCGTGCCGCACCCACGGCGTGTTCGGCTCGGCCTGCTCCGGCCGGGCGTACACCGCGATCGACCGCCGGTCGGCCGGCTCGCCGGTGGAGCCGCCGACGACCACCTGGAGGTGCACCGCGTCCCGCTCGTGCAGGATCAGCGGCGCCTCGATCACCAACTCGTCCACGGTGTCCAGGCCGACCTCGTCACCGGCGCGGATCGCCGCTTCCACGAAAGCCGTTCCGGGCACCAGGGCCGAGCCGAACACGACGTGGTCGGCCAGCCACGGATGGGTGCGCAGGGACAGTCGGCCGGTCAGCAGCACCGTCTCGGTGCCGCCGTCCGCCGCCGCGTCCTCGCCGCCGGCGACCCGCAACGACGCGGCCACCAAGGGGTGGTCCGCCGCCACGAGGCCGAGCCCCGCCGCGTTCGTGGCGCCGCTCGCGGGTTGGTCGATCCAGAAGCGGCGGTGCTGGAACGCGTAGGTGGGCAGGTCGACCCGGCGGGCATCGGAACCGGCGTACAGGGCGGACCAGTCGACGTCGGCGCCGTTCGTGTACGCGGTGCCCAGTGCGAGCAGCGCGGTGTCCGGCTCCGGTCGATCGCGGCGCAGCGCCGCGGCGAACGCACTCTCCTCGGCGGCGGGTGTCTCGGCCAGGGTGTCCTGGGCCATCGCGGTCAACACGCCGTCCGGGCCGAGCTCCAGATAGGTGGTGACGCCGGCCGCCGCGAGGTGGTCGATCACGTCCTTGAAGCGGACCGCGTGGCGCACATGGGCCACCCAGTGGCCGGGATCGCCGAGCTCCTCGATGCCGACGGGCCGACCGGTGAGGTTGGAGACCACCGGGATGCGTGGGGCCCGGTAGGTGAGCCCGGCCGCGATCCGCTCGAACTCGGCGAGCATGCCGGTCATCAGCGGCGAGTGGAACGCGTGGCTGACCCGCAGCCGCTTGGTCTTGCGGCCCTGCTCGGCGAAACCGGCGGCGACCGCGAGGGCCACGTCGGCGTCGCCGGAGAGCACGATCGAGTGCGGTCCGTTGATCGCCGCGATGCCGACCAGGTCCACCTGCTCGGCCAGCGCGGCGGCGGCCTCCGTCTCGGTGGCCTGGATCGCGATCATCGCGCCGGTGGTCGGCATCGCCTGCATCAGCCGGGCCCGAGCCGCCACCAGCGTCGCCGCATCGGCGATCGAGAGCACGTCCGCGACGTGTGCGGCGCTGAGTTCGCCGAGCGAGTGTCCGGTGACGAAGTCCGGTCGCAGGCCCCACGACGCGTACAGCCGGTGGAGCGCGACCTCGATCGCGAAGAGGGCGGGCTGCGCGTACACGGTGCGATCCAGTTGCTCGGCCGCGTCCTCGGCGACGCCGAACACCACGTCGCGCAGCGGATGCGGCACGTGGCCGGCGAGTTCGCGATCCAGCGCCGCGGCGATCTCGTCGAACGCGGCGGCGAACACCGGGTAGGCGTCGTACAGTTCGCGGCCCATGCCGACCCGCTGGCTGCCCTGACCGGTGAACAGGTAGGCGAGTGCGCCGGATCCGACGGCCGAACCACGCACCACGCCGGTGCTCGGCGTGTCGGCCGCGAGTGCGTCGAGGCCGGCCAGGAACCCGGCCGGCTCGCCGGCGACCAGCACCGCGCGCTCGTCGAACGCGGCCCGGGAGGTGACCAGCGAATGGCCGATGTCCGCCGGGTCGCTCGCCTGGGCCTCGGCCTCGCGCAGGTGCGTGGCGAGTCGGGCGGCCTGGGCGCGCAACGCGGCGGGGGTTCGGGCGGAGAGCAGCCAGGGTGCGGCGGGAAGCGCGTTTCCGTGCCGCTCGGGCGCCTCGACGGCTTCGGGCTGCTCCAGGATCAGGTGCGCGTTCGTGCCGCTCGCGCCGAACGCGGAGATCCCGACCCGACGCGGGCGTCCCGTCTGCGGCCACGCGCGTGGCTCGGTGAGCAGCCGGACCGTGCCCGCCGACCAGTCCACGTGCGGCGTCGGCTCGTCCACGTGCAGCGTCTTGGGCAACACGCCGTGCCGCATCGCCTCGATCATCTTGATCACGCCGACGATCCCGGCGGCGGCCTGGGTGTGCCCGATGTTGGACTTGGCCGAACCGATCCACAGCGGCCGGTCCTCGGGGCGGTCCTTGCCGTAGGTCGCGATCAGCGCCTGCGCCTCGATCGGGTCGCCGAGCGTGGTCCCGGTGCCGTGCGCCTCGACCGCGTCGACGTCGGCCGCGCTCAGCCGGGCGTTGCGCAGTGCCTGCCGGATCACCCGCTGCTGGGACGGGCCGTTCGGCGCGGTCAGACCGTTGGACGCCCCGTCCTGGTTGACCGCGCTGCCGCGCAGCACGGCGAGCACCGGGTGGCCCAGTCGCCGGGCGTCCGCCAGCCGTTCCACCAGCACCAGGCCGGTGCCCTCGGACCATCCGGTGCCGTCGGCCGCACCGGCGAACGCCTTGCACCGGCCGTCCGGGGCCAGGCCGCGCTGCCGGGAGAACTCGGTGAATCCCAGCGGCGAGGCCATCAGGGTCACCCCGCCCGCGAGCGCGAGGTCGCATTCGCCGTCGCGCAGCGCGTGCGCCGCCAGGTGCAGCGCGACCAGCGAGGACGAGCACGCGGTGTCCACGGTGACCGCCGGGCCCTCGAAGCCGAACGAGTAGGCGATCCGCCCGGACGCGACGCCGGCCGCATTGCCGTTGCCGATGTAGCCGCCGACCTCGTCGGGCACCTCGGTCAGCCGAGCCGCGTAGTCCTGCCCGTTCAGGCCGGCGAACACCCCGGTCCGGCTGCCCGCCAGCGTGCCGGGATCGATGCCGACCCGCTCGAACAGCTCCCAGGCGGTCTCCAGCAGAAGCCGGTGTTGCGGGTCGGTGGCGAGTGCCTCGCGCGGCGAGATGCCGAAGAACTCGGCGTCGAAACCGGCGATGTCGGGCAGGAACGCGCCCTGCCGGGTGTACGTCTTGCCGGGTCGATCGGGATCGGGATCGTACAGCTCCTCGACGTCCCAGCCGCGGTCCTGCGGGAAGTCGCCGACCACGTCGATGCCTTCGGCCAGGATGCGCCACAACTGCTCGGGCGATTCGGCGCCACCGGGCAGCCGGCAGGCCGCCGAGACGATCGCGATCGGCTCGGGCGTCGGGTGTTGCGCCTCCTTGAGCTGTTCCCGGGTGTCGTGCAGCTCGACGGTGAGCCGCTTGAGCAGGTGGCGGATCTGCTGGTCGCTCATGGTGGTTGTGCCTTTCGCAGGGACCGACAAGTCAGGAGATGCCGAACTGCTTGCCGATGAATTCGATGAGCTCGTCGTCGGTGGCCGAGTCGATCTCCTCGGCGATGCCCGCGACTTCGGCCCCTTCCGGATCGCCGGCCGGCGCCGCGCCGGCGGCCCAGCGGGCGGCGATCTCGGTCAGCCGTACCGCCGTCGCCGCATGCTCGGCCGGATCGCCGGCGGCGGCGTGCGCGAGCAGCGCCTCCAGCCGGTCGATCTCGGCCCGCACCGCGTCGGCGTCGGGGAGCAGGTCCGGGACGAGTTCGCCGTGCAGGTATTCGGCGAGCACGTTCGGGGTCGGGTAGTCGAAGACCAGCGTCGCGGGCAGCCGCAGGCCGGTCTCGGCGGTCAGCCGATTGCGCAGCTCGACCGCCGTCAACGAGTCGAACCCCTGGTCGCGGAACGGCTTCCCGGCCGCCACCGCGTCGGCGGAGGTGTGCCCGTGCACGATCGCCGCCTGGGTGCGCACCAGTGCGACCAGGTGCGGCCGGCGCTCCTCCCGAGCCAGGTCGGCGAGCGTCGCGGTGAGCCTGTCCGCCGCCGACTCGGCCGATCCGACGAGCTCGGTCGGGCCTACGGATCCGGCCGATCCGGCGGGTGTGCGCAGGAGTTCCGCCACCAGCGGGTGTGGACGGTCCCGGAACAACACGTCCCAGTCGATGTCGCACACCGTCAGGTGGCTCTCGTCCGCGTCCAGGATCCGTCCGAGCGCCTCGACCGCGAGCGCCGGATCGAGCATGGTCAGCCCCTGTCGACCGAGGCGCTCCTCGATCTCCGGCGCGGCGATCCCACCCCCGGCCCAGTGCCCCCAGGACACCGAGGTCGCGGGCAGCCCGTCGGCCCGACGACGGGCGGCGAGGGCGTCCAGATACGCGTTCCCCGGCGCGTAGTTGCCCTGCCCGGGGACTCCGCACAGGCCGGCCACCGAGGAGAACAGCACGAATGCCGAAAGGTCCGCGTCCCGGGTGAGTTCGTCGAGATGGCGGGCGCCGTCCACCTTGACCCGCAACACCCGCTGCTGCTGGTCGGGGGTCAGGTCGCCGATCACCGCGTCGTCCAGGATCGCCGCCGCGTGCAATACCGCGGTCAGCGGGAACTCCATCGGAACGTCGGCCAGTACGCCGGCCAGTGCGTCCCGATCCCCCACGTCGCACGAGGCGAAGGACACCCGGGCGCCCAGTGCGCCGATCTCCTCGGCCAGCCGCGCCGCGCCGGGCGCAGCCGCGCCGGTCCGGCTGGCCAGGAGCACGTGTTCGGCCCCGCGCGCCGCGACCCAGCGGGCCACATGCCCACCCAGTGCCCCGGTACCACCGGTCACCAGGACGGTGCCGGACGGCCGCCAATTCCCGGCCGGTCGGGCGGCACCGAGCGGCGCACGCACCAACCGACGTCCCCACACGCCGGTCGGCCGCACCGCGACGTCCTTTTCGTCCACCGCTCCGGCCAGCACCGCCGACAGGCGGGCCCACACCGGGGATTCGGCGTCCGAGCCCGGGTACTCGCCCGGCAGGTCGATCAAACCGCCCCAGGACCGCGGACTCTCGGCCGCGACGACCCCGCCGAAGCCCCACACCAACGCCTGCTCGGGCACCCGCACCCGATCCGCCGGGCCCGCCGACACCGCACCGCTGGTGACCGCCCAGAGCGGCGCCGACACCCCGGCATCGTCGAGCGCCTGGACCAGCGCCACCGTCGCCGCCGCGCCCCAGGGCACCGCGTCGAACCCGGGCACGGTGCCCTCGGCCAGGGCCAACAGCGACACGACACCCGCGAGCGACTCGTGCTGTCCTGTCAGCAGGACCCGCAACGCGGCCCGCTCGGCCAGGTCACGCGCCACCGACACCCGCTCGACCCGAGCACCGGCGGCGCTCAGCAGCGGCGTCAGGAAGTCCGCCCACCCGATCGCGGCCGGCTCCTCCGGCACCACGAGCAACCACGTCCCGCGGAGGCCGCCGACTCCGGGACCGCCGACCGGGCGCCAGACGATGCGATGCCGCCACGCGTCGACGGCGGCGCCGGACCGGGTGCGGTCCCACCACGAGGACAGCGCGGGCAACACCGCGCCCAGCGTCTCCGCCGAGGCGTCCGCGCCCAGCGCTTCGGCCAGTCCGGCCCGGTCGCCACTCTCCACGAGCGCCCAGAACGCCGCGTCGATCGCCGCCCCCGAGCCCGCGCCACCACCCGTCGTCGCCGCCCCGGCCGGGGTGACGGCGTCGAGCCAGTAGCGCTTGCGCTCGAAGGGATACGTGGGCAGTTCGACCGGGCGCGGTCGGGCACCGGCGAAGGCGGCGGTCCAATCGACCGGCACGCCCCGCACGAAGGCTTCGGCAAGGGAGGTGTACAGGCGCCGCACGCCGCCCTGGTCACGACGCAACGTGCCGACCACGACCGGGTTCTCCGTACCCGCCTCGTCCAACGTCGCCTCGATCGCCGTGGTCAACACCGGATGCGGGCTCACCTCCACGAACACCCCGTGCCCCGAAGCCGCCAGACCCCGGGTCGCCTCCTCGAAGCGAACCGTCTCGCGCAGATTCGTCGCCCAGTAGGCGGCATCCATCACAGCGGTGTCGATCCAGTCGCCGGTCACCGTCGACCACACCGGAACCGTCCCGGACACCGGCGCGATCCCGGCCAGATCGGCCACGATCTCCCGACGAATTGCGTCGACTTGCGCCGAATGCGACGCGTAGTCCACGGGGATCAGACGGGCCCGGCCTCCCTCGGCAGTCACCGACGCGACCAACTCTTCGAGGGCCTCGGGCTCACCCGACACGACCACCTGACCCGGGCCGTTCACCGCCGCGACCGAGATCCGCCCGTCCCACCCGGCAATCCGCTCACGGACCTCCGACTCCGGCAACGCCACCGAACCCATCCCGCCACGACCCGACAACGCCACGATCGCCCGACTGCGCAGTGCGACCACACGGGCGCCATCCGTTATGGACAGCCCGCCGGCCACCACCGCCGCCGCGATCTCACCCTGCGAATGACCCACCAACGCATCCGGCACGACCCCGTACGACCGCCACACTTCGGCCAGCGACACCAACACCGCCCACAACACCGGCTGGACCACATCCACCCGATCCAACGACGGCACACCCTCCACACCGGTCAACACATCCACCGGCGACCAATCCACAAACGACTGCAACGCCTTCGCGCACTCCCCGAAACGCGCGGCGAAGACCGGGGACTGCGCATGGAGTTCCGCCGCCATCCCCACCCACTGCGAACCCTGACCGGGAAAGACGAACACCGTCTTCCCGACCGGCCCCGCCGACCCGGTCACCACGCCCGCCGCGCCCTCGCCGCCCGCGACCGCAGCCAGGCTCGGCGCGCGCGACGTCGTATCGGCGATCAGCACGGCCCGTTCGGGGAACAGCGCGCGGGAGGCGACCAGCGAGAAGCCGACGTCCACGGGGTCCTGGTGCAGTACGCCTCGGATGCGGCCGGCCTGTGCCCGCAACGCGTCCGGGGTCCGCCCCGACAACACCCAGGGCAGCACCTCGACCGCAGGTCGGGTCGTACCCTCTTCGATCTCCTGCTCCGCGTCCTCGGGCAGTTCGAGGATGACGTGGGCATTGGTCCCGCTCACCCCGAACGCCGACACCGCCGCCCGACGCGGTCGCCCGGTCTCCGGCCACGGCCGAGCCTGTGTCAACAACCGCACCGCGCCCGCCGACCAGTCCACATGCGGACTCGGCTCGTCCACGTGCAACGTCTTCGGCAACACGCCGTGACGGAGCGCCTCGACCATCTTGATCACCCCGGCCACCCCCGCCGCGGCCTGCGCATGACCGATGTTCGACTTCAACGAGCCCAACCACAAAGGCTCTTCGGCCGACCGACCCTGACCGTAGGTCGCCAACAGGGCCTGCGCCTCGATCGGATCACCCAGCGTCGTCCCCGTCCCATGCGCCTCCACCACGTCCACATCACCGACGGCCAGCCCCGAATTCGCCAGAGCCTGCCGAATCACCCGCTGCTGCGACGGACCATTCGGCGCCGTCAACCCATTCGACGCACCGTCCTGATTCACCGCACTGCCCCGCACCACCGCCAACACCCGATGCCCATAACGCCGCGCATCCGAGAGGCGCTCCAGCAGCAGCATGCCGACGCCCTCGGCCCAACCCGTCCCGTCGGCGGCACCGGCGAATGCCTTGCAGCGGCCGTCCACGGACAACCCGCGCTGCCGGGAGAACTCGACGAACATCCCCGGTGTGGCCATCACCGCGACGCCGCCGGCCAACGCGAGATCGCTCTCCCCCGAGCGCAACGACTGGGCGGCCAGGTGCAGCGCCACCAGCGAGGACGAGCACGCGGTGTCCACCGTCACCGCCGGGCCCTCGAAGCCGAACGAATAGGAGATCCGGCCGGACGCGACGCTGCCCGCGCTCCCGGTGCCGAGATAGCCCTCCAACTCCCGTGGCGGCTCGGCCGGTCCGCGCCCGTAGTCGTGCCCGGCCATCCCGGCGAACACGCCGGTCCGGCTGCCGACCAGGGTGTCGGGGTTGATCCCGGCCCGCTCGAACGCCTCCCACGCGGTCTCCAGGAGCAGCCGCTGCTGCGGATCCATGGCGAGCGCCTCGCGCGGCGAGATGCCGAAGAACGCGCTGTCGAACTCGGTCGCGTCCGGCAGGAAGGCGCCACGACGGGTGTACGAGGTGCCCACCCGATCCGGGTCGGGGTCGTACAACCCGTCGACGTCCCAGCCCCGGTCGGTGGGGAATTCGCCCACGGCGTCCGTACCGGCGTCCACCAGCCGCCACAGATCGGCGGGCGAGGTCACCCCGCCCGGCAGCCGGCAGGCCATCCCGACGATCACGATCGGGTCGTCGGCGCGCACGTCGCCCTGCGCCGTGGCGTCGTCGGTCGTGGTGACGCGACCGACGAGTTCGCCGTGCAGGTATTCGGCGAGCACGTTCGGGGTCGGATAGTCGAAGACCAGCGTCGCGGGCAGCCGCAGGCCGGTCTCGGCGGTCAGCCGATTGCGCAGCTCGACCGCCGTCAACGAGTCGAACCCCTGGTCGCGGAACGGCTTCCCGGGATCCACCGCGGCGGCACCACGATGTCCCTGGACGACCGCCGCCTGGGTGCGCACCACCTCGACCAGGAACCGCAGTCGATCGGCGCCGGTGCGCCCGGTCAGCCGATCCGTGAGGGTGTCGCCGCCCGGCGCCGCGGGGGTCGACGCGGGGGCGGCGGGGTGCGAGCCGCCCGCCTGGAGCAACTCGGCGACCAGCGGCGCGGGTCGGCCGCGAAAGAGCACGTCCCAGTCGATGTCGCACACCGTCAGGTGGGATTCGTCGGCGTCCAGCACCTGTTCCAGGACCCGGATGGCCGGTTCGGGGTCGAGCATCCGCAAACCCTGGCGGGCCAGCCGCTGTTCGACCTCGGGTGCGGCGATCCCGCCGCCGGCCCAGTGGCCCCACGAGATCGCCGTCGCGGGCAGCCCGGCGGCCCGGCGGCGGGCGGCCAGTGCGTCGAGGTGGGCGTTGCCGGGCGCGTAGTTGCCCTGACCGGGCACGCCGCAGATGCCGGCGAGCGAGGAGAACAGCACGAACGCGGACAGGTCCAGGTCGCGGGTGAGTTCGTCCAGGTGGCGGGCGCCGTCCACCTTGACCCGCAATACGCGGTCGAGCTGATCGACGGTCAGATCGGCGATCAGGGCGTCGTCGAGCACGGCCGCCGCGTGTACGACGGCGGTCAGCGGGAACTCCGCCGGGATGCCCGCGAGTACCTCCGCCAGGGCATCCCGGTCACCGACGTCGCAGGCCACGAACGAGACCCGGGCGCCGAACCCGGCCAGGTCCGCGGCAAGTTCGCGCGCCCCGGGGGCATCGGCCCCCGATCGGCTCACCAGCAGCACATGCGCCGCGCCGCGGGCGGCGAACCGGCGGGCCACATGACCGCCCAGCGCGCCGGTGCCACCGGTGATCAGTACGGTGCCCGACGGCTGCCAGGACCCGGCCGGGACACCGGCGGCGTGCGGCGCCCGGACCAACCGGCGGGCCCACACCGCCGAGCCGCGCACCGCGATCTCGTTCTCGCCGGCCGCGCCGGACAACACCGAGGCCAACCGGGCCGACCCGGTCTCGGCCGGGACCCGCTCCGGCACATCGATCAAGCCGGCCCAGAAATCGGGTAGTTCGGCTGCGGCGATGCCGCCGAAGCCCCACACCTGGGCCTGTTCGGGCACCCGCACCGGATCGCCGTCGCCGACCGAGACCGCACCGCTCGTGACCGCCCAGACCGGCGCCGACACGCCGGCGTCGCCCAGGCCCTGGACCAGCGCCACCGTCGCCGCCGCGCCCCACGGCACCGCCGCGAAGCCGGCGACGGAGCCCTCGGCGAGCGCGAGCAGCGACACGATCCCGGCCACCGGCCCGTCGGCCGCCGCCACGGCCGCCGTCGACAGCGCGGCCAGCGCCGCCCGGTCCGCCCGATCCCGCTCGATCACCACGGGCCGCACCCGGCCCCCGGACGCGGCCAGCGCGGTGCCGAACCACTCGGCCCACGGCTCGGCCGGCGATCCCTCCGGGACCAGCAGCAGCCAGGTTCCGGCAAGCCTGCCCTCGGGCACACCGGCCACCGGGCGCCAGACGAGGCGATGCCGCCACGCGTCGGTGCCCGCGTCGGTGCGGCGGCGGTCCCACCACGACGACAAGGCGGGCAGTACCGCATCCAGCGGCTCGCTCAGATCGCCGTCGACGTCGCCGAGCGCGGCGGACAGGCCGGCCCGGTCACCCCCGGCGACGAGGTCCCAGAACCCGGAGTCGACGGCCGCCGCCGCAGGCGGTGGCGCGTACTCGCCCGTGTCCAGCCAGAACCGCTCGCGCTGGAACGCGTACGTCGGCAGGTCCACCCGCTCGACCGCGCCCGCCTCGAACGCGGCCTCCCAGGCAACCGGCACACCATGTACGAACGCCTCGGCCAGCGAGGTGTGCAGCCGAAGCAGGTCGCCCTGATCCCGGCGCAGCGTGCCGACGACCACGGCGTCGGCCGCACCGACCTCCTCCAGGGTGTCCTGGATCGCGGCGGTGAGCACGGGATGCGGGCTCACCTCGACGAAGACGCCGTGGTCCGCCGCCACGAGACCGCGCACCGCCGCCGCGAACCGCACCGTCTCACGCAGGTTGGTCGCCCAGTAGACGCCGTCCAGCCGCGCCGTATCGATCCAGTCGCCGGTCACCGTCGACCACACCGGAACCGTCCCGGACACCGGCGCGATCCCGGCCAGATCGGCCACGATCCGCTCCCGGATCTCCTCCACCTGGGCCGAATGCGACGCGTAGTCGACGGGGATCAGACGGGCCCGACCACCCTCGGCCGTCACCGACGCGACCAACTCTTCCAGGGCCTCGGGCTCACCCGACACGACCACCTGACCCGGGCCGTTCACCGCCGCGACCGAGATCCGCCCGTCCCACCCGGCAATCCGCGCCACCACGTCCGACTCCGGCAACGCCACCGAAGCCATCCCGCCACGACCCGACAACGCCACGATCGCCCGACTGCGCAACGCCACCACCCGTGCGCCGTCCTCCAGCGTCAACCCGCCCGCCACCACCGCCGCCGCGATCTCACCCTGCGAATGACCCACCAACGCATCCGGCACCACCCCGTACGACCGCCACACTTCGGCCAGCGACACCAACACCGCCCACAACACCGGCTGGACCACATCCACCCGATCCAACGACGGCACACCCTCCACACCCGTCAACACATCCACCGGCGACCAATCCACAAACGACTCCAACGCCTTCGCGCACTCCCCGAAACGAGCCCCGAACACCGGGGACTGCGCATGGAGTTCCGCCGCCATCCCGACCCACTGCGAACCCTGACCGGGAAAAACGAACACCGTCCGGCCGGTCACGTCCCCCGAGCCGGTGACCACGCCCGGTATCGATTCGCCGCGCGCCAACGCGCCGAGCCCGGTGCCCAGTGCGGCGGAGTTCGCGCCGAGCACGACCGCGCGTTCGGCGAAGACCGAGCGGGAGGTGGCGAGCGAGAAGCCGATCTCCCGGACGCCCGCATCCGCGTCGAGCCGGTCCGCCAGGCGGGCTGCCTGGGCCCGCAGCGCCGCAGCCGACTTGCCGGAGAGCACCCACGGAGTCGACGGCGCGGCCACCTGCGTGGGGATCGGCGTGGACTCGCGGTCCTCGTCGGGCAGTTCCAGGATCACGTGTGCGTTGGTGCCGCTGACGCCGAAGGCGGATACCGCCGCCCGGCGGGGTGCGGCCGTGTCCGGCCACGGTTGGGCCTGCGTCAACAACCGCACCGCGCCCGCCGACCAGTCCACATGGGTGGTGGGCTCGTCCACGTGCAGCGTCCTGGGCAATATGCCGTGCCGGAGTGCCTGGATCATCTTGATCACGCCCGCCACCCCGGCGGCGGCCTGCGCGTGGCCGATGTTGGACTTCAACGAACCCAGCCACAGCGGGCGTTCCGGGGCCCGGTCGCGGCCGTAGGTGGCGATCAGCGCCTGTGCCTCGATCGGGTCGCCGAGTCGGGTGCCGGTGCCGTGCGCCTCGACCACGT
The DNA here is from genome assembly GCF_040629175.1 of Embleya sp. NPDC005971. Taxonomy (NCBI): domain Bacteria; kingdom Bacillati; phylum Actinomycetota; class Actinomycetes; order Kitasatosporales; family Streptomycetaceae; genus Embleya; species Embleya sp. NPDC005971. The sequence goes on from NZ_JBEXUX010000010.1 coordinate 112,625, forward strand.
CCACGTCGGCCGGGGTGAGCCCCGCGTTCGTCAGGGCCCGGCGGATCACCCGCTGTTGCGACGGGCCGTTGGGGGCGGTCAGTTGGCTGCTGGTGCCGTCCTGGTTGACCGCGCTGCCGCGGATCACCGCGAGCACCCGGCGGCCGGCCCGGCGCGCGTCGGAGAGCCGTTCGAGGACGAGCAGTCCCACGCCCTCGGCCCAGCCGGTGCCGTCGGCGGCGCCCGCGAACGCCTTGCAGCGGCCGTCCGCCGACAGGCCGCGCTGGCGGGCGAATTCGACGAACATCCCGGGTGAGGCCATCACCGTCGCACCGCCCGCGAGGGCGAGATCGCACTCGCCCGAGCGCAACGACTGGGCGGCCAGGTGCAGCGCCACCAGCGACGACGAGCACGCGGTGTCCACGGTCACCGCCGGGCCCTCGAAGCCGAAGGTGTAGGAGATCCGACCGGACGCCACGCTGGTGGTGCTGCCGGTCAGCACGTAGCCGTCCACCCGGTCGGGTGTGCTCTTGTACAGGCGTGGGGTGTACTCCTGGGCGATCACGCCGGCGAACACCCCGGTGGCGGAGCCGCGGACGGCCGCCGGATCGATCCCGGCGTCCTCCAGGGCCTCCCACGCGGTCTCCAGGAGCAGCCGCTGCTGGGGGTCCGCCCCGAGCGCCTCACGGGGCGAGAGGCCGAAGAAGCCCGCGTCGAACTCCGCCGCGTCGTAGAGGAAACCGCCCTGCCGCGTGTACGTCTTGCCGACCGCGTCCGGGTCCGCGTCGTACAGGCCGTCCAGGTCCCAGCCGCGGTCGGCGGGGAAGCCGCCGATCGCGTCGCGGCCCTCGGCCACCAGTTGCCACAGGTCCGCCGCCGAGTGCACGCCGCCGGGCAGTCGGCAGCCGATCCCGACCACGGCGATCGGTTCGTTTCGGGCTTCCTCGTTCTCCCGCAGGCGGCGCCGGGCCTGGTGCAGGTCGGCGGTCACCCGGGTGAGGTAGTCACGCAGCTTCTCTTCGTTCGCCATGGGGGTATCTGCCTTTTCCGTGCAGCGGATTCGCCGTGGTCGTGGTGCAAGTCGTGGGTGCCCGGCCGGGCATGGCCGGTCCGGTTCAGGAGATGCCGAGTTCGTTGTCGATGAAGTCGAAGAGCTCGTCGTCGTCGCCCGCGCCGAGTCGGGCGACCAGCGCCGTGGTCGGGTCCGCGGGCGCGGTGGCGCCGAGCCGGTCCAGCAGTTCGTACAGCCGGCTCACCGCGCCGGCGCGGAAGTCCTCGTCCGGTACCCCGCCGTCGGCGAGCAGACCGGTCAACGAGAGCCGCCACCGGTCGAGTTCGGCGAGCAGCGAACCGGTTCCCGGGGCCGGCGGCGCGGCGAACAGGCGCTCGCGCAGGTGTTCGGCCAGTGCGATCGGGGTGGGGTGGTCGAAGATCAGCGTGGAGGGCAGCGCCAGGCCGGTGCCGGTGTTGATCCGGTTGCGCAGCTCGATCGCGCCCAGTGAATCGAACTCGCTCTCCAGGAAGCCGCGTTCGGGTTTGATCGCGGCCGGTCCGTCGTGTCCGAGGATGGCCGCGGCGGTGAGTCGTACGAACAGCAACAACTCGCGTTGTTGTTCGTCCGTCGGGCGGCCCGCGAGCCGCTCCCGGATTCCGGTCGCGGGCCTGCGGGCGGCGCCCGCGCGAGTCGAGGTGCCGCGTTGCGCGGGCACCCGACCGGGGGTGGCCGCGCGGGCCAGGTCGGCCAGGAGTTCGGTCGCCGCGTCCGGGCGCAGCGCGCCGGTGTCGATCCGGGCCGCCACGGGCGCCGGGAGCGGGGTGTGCATGGCACGGTCGAACAGGTCGAGGCCGGTTTCGGTGCTCATCGGGGCCAGGCCGCTGCCCGCCATCCGGCGGCGGTCCACGTCGGTCAGGTGCGCGGCCAGGCCGCCCGCCTGGGCCCAGTGGCCCCAGGCGATCGAGGTCGCGGGCAGGCCGTGGCTGCGTCGGTGGTGGGCGAGCGCGTCCAGGAAGGTGTTGGCGGCGGCGTAGGCCGACTGGCCGGGGTTGCCCAGGACGCCGACGGCGGACGAGTACAGCACGAACGCGGACAGGTCCAGGTCGGCGGTGAGCGTGTGCAGGTTCCACGCGGCGTCCACCTTGGGCCGCAGCACGGCGTGCAGCCGCTCGGGGTCGGTGGTGGTGAGCGCGCCGTCGGCGACCACGCCGGCGGTGTGCACGACCGCCGTGAGCGGGTGGGCGGACGGGATGGTGGCCAGTAGCTCGGCCAGGGCGATCGGGTCGGCCACGTCGCAGGCGGCGATCTCCACCTCGGCGCCGGCCGCGGTCAGTTCGGCGCGCAGTTCGGCGGCGCCGGGTGCGGCCGGGCCGGTGCGGCCGACCAGCAGCAGCCTGCGGGCGCCGTGCCCGGTGACCAGCCGGCGGGCGGCCAGGGCACCGAGCGCGCCGGTACCGCCGGTGATCAGCACGGTGCCGGTGGGGTCGATGCCTGCCGGGGTGGGCGGGATGGTCAGCACCAGCTTGCCGGTGTGCCGGGCCTGGCTCAGTCGACGCAACGCCCGCACACCGTGCCGGACATCCCAGGCGGTGACCGGCAGCGGGGTGAGCGTGCCGGCCGCGAACAGCGGTGCCAGCGCGGCCAACATCCGGCCGATCCGGGCCGGTTCGAGGGCCAACAGGTCGAACGCGTGGTAGTCGATGCCGGGGTGGGTGGCGGCGACCGCGTCCGGCTCGCGCAGGTCGGTCTTGCCCATCTCGACGAAGCGCCCGCCGGGTGCGAGCAGCCGCAGTGAGGCGTCGGTGAACTCGCGGGCCAGCGAGTTGAGCACCACGTCGACGCCGCGTCCGCCGGTCGTGCCGCGGAAACCGGTCTCGAAGTCGAGGGTGCGCGAGGAGGCGATCCGGTCGTCGGCCAGGCCCTGGGCACGCAGCGTGGGCCACTTGGCCGGGCTCGCGGTGCCGTGCACGTCGGCGCCCCGATGGCGGGCCAGTTGTACGGCGGCCGTGCCGACTCCGCCGGTGGCGGCGTGGACCAGCACCGATTCGCCGGCGCGCAGGCCGGCGAGTTCGATCAGGCCGTGATACGCGGTCAGGTAGGCCACCGGGACGGTTGCCGCCCGGGCGTACGTCCAGCCGGCCGGGATCGGGGTCAGCAGTCGGTGGTCGACCACCGCGTGTGCGCCCAGGTTGCCGGGGAGCAGCCCCATCACCCGGTCGCCGACCGCGAGTTCGGTGACGTCCGGGGCGATCTCCAGGATCCGGCCGGCGCCCTCCGCGCCGATCCGGGCGGCCCCGGGGTATCCGCCGAGCGCGATCAGTACGTCGCGGAAGTTCAAGCCGGCGGCGCGCACCGCGATCCGCACCTGGCCGGGCGCCAGGGGGGCGGCGGCCTCGGGGGCGGGCAGCAGCGCGAGGTGGTCGATGCTGCCGGGTTCGGTGACGTCCAGGCGCCAGGGGGTGGGCGGGGCGGGTGGTTCGAGGGCGTCCTCGGGGCGCACCGGGGCCAGCCGGGGTGCCAGGATCGCACCGGCGCGCAGCGCGAGTTGCGGCTCGCCGCCGGCCAGCGCGGCGGGCACCGCGGCGGCCGAGTCGGGGTGTCGGTCCAGGTCGAGCAGGCGAAGTCGGCCGGGGTGTTCGCCCGCCGCCGCCCGCACCAGACCCCACAGGCCGGCGGCGGTCAGGTCGCGGACGTCCTCGCCGGCGTGCGTGGCGACCGCCTCGTGGGTGACCAGGACGAGTTCGGTGTCGATCAGGCGTGGTTCGGCCAGCCATTCGCGCAGCAGCGTGACGGCCCGTTCGGTGACCGCGTGGGTGGCGACGGCGGTGCCCAGGGCCGGGATCGGCCGTTCGAAGGGCACCAGCGCGTACGCGGGCGGCGGCGCTCCGGCGGCGAGCGCGGTGCGCAGCGCGGCCAGGTCGGGCAGCACCCGGACCGCCCGGCCGAACTCCGCGGTGTGGGCGGCCGATCCCGCCGGGTTCGGGTCGCCGTCGCCGAGCACGACCCAGTCGCCCGGCTCACCGACGGCCTCGGCGCCGGGCACCGGATTCGGCAGCGGCACCCAGTGCACCTGATACCAGGCGTCCTCCGCAACGGCCGGACGAGCGCCGAGTCGTTCGGCGGGGATCGCCCGAAGGGTCAGCCGGTCGATCGACAACACGGGCGTGCCCTCGGCGTCGGTCGCGGTCAGCGCGACCGCGTCCGGACCGATCGGCGCGATCCGTACCCGCAGTTCGCGGGCACCGGCGGTGTGCGCCCCGACCCCGGCCCAGACGAACGGCAACCGGGTGGGCCCGCCCGCCGGGCCGCCGGGCAGCAGCCCGACCACGCCGTGCAGTGCGGCGTCCAGCAGAGCCGGGTGGATCAGGTGGCCGGCCTCCTCGGTCGGCTCCGGCAGCGCGACCTCGACCAGCAGGTCGTCGCCGTCTCGCCAGGCGGCGAGCAGGCCGCGGAAGGTCGGGCCGTAGTGGTAGCCCAGCTCGGCGAGCCGCTCGTACAGGTCCGCCACCTCGATCGCCGCGGCGCCCGGCGGCGGCCAGGCGCCGTCGGCGCGGCCGGGTTCGGCGCTCTCGACCGGGCTCAGCCGGCCGGCGGCGTGCCGGGTCCAGTCGTCGGCGTCGGCGGCCCGCGAGTGCACGGTCACCGGCCGGGTACCGTCCGCCTCGGCGGCGCCCACCGCGAGTTCGATCCGCACGGTGCCGGTCTCGGGCAGCACCAGCGGTGCGGCCAGAACGAGTTCGTCGATGCCGCCGGCCCCGGCCTGCGCGGCGGCGTACAGCGCGAGGTCGACGAACGCGGTGCCGGGCAGCAGGACCGAGTCGTGCACGGCGTGGTCGGCCAGCCACGGCGTGCGGTGCGACAACACTCCGGTCCAGACCAGGCCGGAGCCGTCCGCACGGGCGAAACCCGCGCCGAGCAGCGGGTGTTCGCTCGGATCGAAGCCGGCGGTGCTCGGGTCGGCGCCGGGCCGGGGCGCGTCCAGCCAGTGTCGGCGGCGTTGGAAGGCGTACGTGGGCAGGTCGACGCGGCGCACCGCGCGGCCGGACCAGACCGGGCTCCAGTCCAGCGGTGTCCCGGTGACGTGCAGTCGGGCCAGGGCCAGGGTGAAGGTGTGTGCTTCCGGGCGGTCGGCGCGCAGCGCGGCGAGCACGACCGGCGTGAGGTCGTCCAGGCTTGCCAGGGTCAGGGCGGTGAGCACGGCGTCGGGGCCGAGTTCGAGGTAGGTGGTGGTGCCGAGTTCGGCGAGTCGGCGGATGCCGTCGCGGAAGCGGACCGCCTCGCGGATGTGCCGGACCCAGTAGTCGGGATCGGCCAGTTCGGCGGCCTCGGCCACGTCCCCGGTCAGGTTGGAGACGATCGGGATGCGCGGTGCGGCGAAGGTCAGACCCGCCGCTACGGCGCGGAACTCGTCCAGGACGGCGTCCATGTGCGGCGAGTGGAACGCGTGGCTGACCCGCAGTCGTCTGGTCTTGCGGCCGGTGGCACGCCACTTCGCGGCCAACTCGTCGACGATCTCGGCGGTGCCGGAGACGACCACGGAATCGGGGCTGTTGATCGCCGCGATTCCCGCGTCCGCCTCGTGCCCGGCGACCAGTTCGGCGACCTCGCGTTCGGTGCCCTGGAGCGCGACCATCGCGCCGGTCGGCGGCAGCGCGCCCATCAGCCGGCCGCGGGCCACCACCAGGGTCGCGGCGTCGGCCAGGGTGAGCACGCCGGCGATGTGCGCGGCGGTCAGTTCGCCGATCGAGTGGCCGATCAGGTGATCGGCGCGGATTCCGTACGACTCGGCGAGTCGGTACAGCGCGGTCTCCACCGCGAACAGCGCGGGCTGGGTGTACTCGGTCGCGTGCAGCAGCGCGGCCTCGGGGCCGGCCGGGTCGGCGAACAGCAGGTCGCGCAGGGAGCGGCCGAGGGCCGCGTCCAGGTGCACCAGCGCCTCGTCCAGGGCCCGGGCGAACACCGGTTCCACCGCGTAGAGTTCGCGGCCCATCCCGACGCGTTGGCTGCCCTGGCCGCTGAACAGCACGGCCAGCGATCCGGCCGCTCGGGCCTCGCCTCGGCTCAGGTTCACCGCGTCGAGTCCGTCGGTCAGCGCGTCCAGGCCGCGCAGCAGGTCGTCGCGGCCGCTGCCGGTGAGCACGGCGCGGTGGGCGAGGGTGTCCCGGCCGTCGGCGAGCGCGAAGCCCACGTCGCCGAGCGCCACTTCCGGGTGGTCGGCGAGGTGGCCGCGCAACCGCGCCGCCTGGGCGCCCAGCGCCTGCTCGCTCGCGGCGGACAACAACCACGGGCCGGCCTGGTCGGTGCCGCCGGCCGGCGGGGGCGGTGGGGCCTGCTCCAGGATGACGTGTGCGTTGGTGCCGCTGATCCCGAACGAGGACACCGCCGCGCGGCGCGGCCGCTCGTGCCGGGGCCACGCGGTCCGCTCGGCGAGCAGTTCGACGCCGCCGCGCGACCAGTCCACGTGCGGGGATGGCGCGTCCAGGTGCAGGGTGCGCGGGAGTTCGCCGTGTCGCATCGCCTCGATCAGCGCGATCACCCCGGTCACCCCGGCGGCGGCCTGGGTGTGGCCGAGGTTGGATTTGACCGAGCCGAGCAGCAGCGGGCGGTCGGCGGGCCGGTCCGCGCCGTAGGTGGCGAGCAGCGCCTGGGCCTCGATCGGGTCGCCGAGCATGGTTCCGGTGCCGTGCGCCTCGACCGCGTCGACGTCGGCCGCGCTCAGCCGGGCGTCGGCCAGCGCCTGGCGGATCACCCGCTGCTGGGCGGGGCCGTTCGGCGCGGTCAGGCCGTTGGAGGCGCCGTCCTGGTTGACCGCGCTGCCGCGCACCACCGCGAGCACCGGGTGGCCCAGCCGGCGGGCGTCGGACAGGCGCTCGACCAGGACCAGCGCGACGCCCTCGGCCCACGCGGTGCCGTCGGCGGCGGCCGAGAACGGCTTGCACCGGCCGTCGGGGGCGAGGCCGTGTTGCCGGCTGAACTCGGTGAACATGCCCGGCGTGGACATCACCGTGACGCCGCCGGCCAGCGCCAGGGTGCATTCGCCCGCACGCAGCGCGCGGACCGCCAGGTGCAGGGCGACCAGGGACGAGGAGCACGCGGTGTCGACGGTCAGGGCCGGGCCCTCCAGGCCCAGGGTGTAGGCCAACCGGCCGGAGGCGACGCTGCTCAGGCTGCCGGTGAGCAGGTGGCCGCCGTAGCCCTCGGGCGCCTCGTGCAGCCGCGGTCCGTAGTCCTGCGGCATCGCGCCGACGAACACGCCGGCCCGGGTGCCGCGCAGCGTGCTCGGGGCGATGCCGGCCCGCTCGACCACCTCCCACGCGGTCTCCAGGAGCAGCCGCTGTTGCGGGTCCATCGCCGCCGCCTCGCGCGGGCTGATCCCGAAGAAGCCGGCATCGAACGTGTCGGCGTCGTGCAGGAAGCCGCCCGCGCGCACCGAGGACGTGCCGGGCCTGGCGAGTTCGGGGTCGTAGAGCGCGTCCAGGTCCCAGCCGCGGTTGTCCGGGAACGCCCCGATCGTGTCCGTTCCGTCGGTGAGCAGCTCCCACAGTGCCTCGGGGGTGTCCGCGCCGCCGGGCCACCGGCCGCCCGTCGCGACGATGACGATCGGATCGTCCTCGGCTGCGACCGGCGCCGGCGCGGCCCCGGACGATCCCGCATCCGCGGGCACGGTGCCGGCCGTGTGATCCGCGAGGTGGCGGGCCGCCGCCCGGGGGGTCGGGTGGTCGAAGGTCAGCGAAGTGGACAACGGGATGCCGCTCGCGGCGGCCAGCCTGTCCCGGAACTCCAGCGCGCCGACCGAGTCGAAGCCGAGGTCCTTGAACGTGCGGTCCGGGTCGACGGCACCGGGGCCGGCGTGGCCCAGTACGACGGCGGCGGTGGCACGGACCAGGATCAGCGGGTCCGGTCCGGTCGCGACGGCCGGCTCCGGCCCGGTGGCCGGGTCCGCCGGGTCCGCCGGGGCGGGCGTGGCGGGCGTGGCGGCGGCGCGCGTGGCGGTGGGCGCGGCCGGCTCCGCGATCCAGTGCCGGGTGCGCTGGAAGGCGTACGTGGGCAGTGTGGTGCGGCGCGCGGTGGCCGGCAGCGCGGCGGTCCAGTCCACCGGTGTGCCGTGCACGTACACCTGGGCCAGCGAGGTCAGCAGCCGACGCGGCCCGCCGTCGCCGCGGCGCAGCGTGCCCACGGTCAGCGCGGGTGCCCCGGCGGCCTCGTCCGCGTCCAGGGTCTGCCGCAGTCCCATGGTCAGCACGGGGTGCGGGCTCGCCTCGACGAAGGTGCGCCGGCCGTCGGCGAGCGCGGCGCGGACCGCGTCCGCGAAGCGCACCGTGCCGCGCAGGTTGCGGTACCAGTAGTCGGCGTCCAGTGCGGTGGTCTCCAGCAGGCCGCCGGTGACGGTGGAGTAGAACGCGATCGGGCTCGGTGCCGGTGCGATCCCGGCGAGTTCGCGAAGCAGGTCGGCGCGCAGCGGCTCGACGTGCGGCGAGTGCGACGCGTAGTCGACCGGGATGGACCGCACGTCCACGCCGGCCTCGGTGTACTCGGCGAGCAGCGCGTCCAGGGCGTCCCGATCGCCGGACACCACGGTGGAGGCGGGCCCGTTGATCGCCGCGATGCCAACCCGGTCAGCCCGGTCGCCGAGTCCGGCGCGCACCTCGTCGGCGGGGCGCGGGACGGAGGCCATGCCGCCGCCGGGCGCGAGGCCGGTCAGCAGGCGACTGCGTCGGGCCACCAGCCGGGCGGCGTCCGCCAGGGTCAGCGCACCGGCGATGTGCGCGGCGGCGATCTCCCCCTGCGAATGCCCGATCACCGCGTCCGGGCGCACCCCGAACGCCTCCCACAGTCGGGCCAGCGAGACCATCACCGCGAACAACACGGGCTGTACCACGTCCACGCGCTCCAACGAGGGCGCGCCGGGCACGCCGCGCAGGACGTCGTGCGGCGACCAGTCCACGTGCGCCGCGACGGCGTCCGCGCAGGCGTCCAGATGGGCGGCGAACACCGGGGAGGCGTGGCGTAGTTCGACGGCCATGCCGACCCATTGCGAGCCCTGTCCGGGGAAGACGAACACGGTCGAGGTGTGCGGGTGGGCGCTGCCGGTCACCGCGCCGGCGGTCGGCACCGCGCCGGCCAACGCGGCGGTGGCCTCGGTGAGTTCGGCGAGATCGGCGCCGAGTACGACGGCCCGGTGCGCGAACGCGGTGCGGCCCTCGGCCAGGGTCAGCGCGACGTCCTGGGGCGCGGGGTGCTCGGGGTGCGCGGGGTGCGCGGTGGTCGCCGCGTGCAGTCGCTCGGCTTGGCCGCGCAGCGCCCGGGGGTCGCGGGCGGACAGCGGCCAGGGGAGCACGGCGGCGGCCTCGGTGAAGGCGCGCGCTCCGGGCAGGTCGCGGGGGCGGACGGCGGGCGGCTCGCCCAGCACGACATGGCAGTTCGTCCCGCCCATCCCGAACGAGCTGACGCCGGCGAACAGTGGGCGATCCGGGTGCGGCCAGGGTCCGGGGGTGGTCTGTACCCGCAGGCCGGCCGCGTCCAGGTCGATCGCCGGGTTGGGCGTGGTGTGGTTCAGGGTCGCGGGCAGGGTGCGGTGCCGGATGCCCAGCACGGTCTTGAGCAACCCGACGATCCCGGACGCGCCCTCCAGGTGACCGACGTTGGTCTTGGCCGAGCCGACCGCGACCCGATCGGCGCCCGTTCGGCCCGCACCGTAGGCCGCACCCAGCGCGGCAGCCTCGATCGGGTCGCCGACCCGGGTGCCGGTGCCGTGCAGTTCGACGTATTGGATGCGCTCGGGAGCGACACCGGCCGCGTGGGCCGCCCGGCGCAGCACGTCGGTCTGCGCGCCGGTGTCCGGCACGGTGAGCCCGTCGGTGTCGCCGTCGCTGGTGATCGCGCTGCCGTGGATGACCGCGTGGATCGCGTCGCCGTCGGCCAGCGCCGCCGCCAGCGGCTTGAGCAGCAGCACCGCGCCGCCCTCGCCGCGCACGAAGCCGTTGGCCCGGGCGTCGAAGGTGAACGAGCGGTGGTCGGGCGAGAGGCCGCCGAAGCGCTCCGCGCCCACGGTGCTCTCCGGCGCGAGGTTGAGGTGCACGCCGCCGGCGAACGCGAGGGTCGACTCGCCGTTGCGCAGGCTCTCGCAGGCCAGGTGCACCGCGACCAGCGAGGAGGACTGCGCGGTGTCGACGGTCAGGCTCGGGCCGCCCAGGTCCAGCGCCCAGGAAAGCCGGTTGGCGATCAGGCCGCGGGCGACGCCGGTGAAGGTGTGCCTGGTGATCGCGTCCGTGCCGTGCCGGTGCACGACGGTGGACCAGTCGTTGGCGATGGCACCGACGAAGACGCCGGCCCGGGTGCCGGCCAGGACTTCGGGTGGGAGGCCGGCGTCTTCGGCGGCCTCCCACCCGAGTTCGAGGAACAACCGCTGGTGCGGGTCCATCGCGTCGGCCTCGCGCGGCGAGATCCCGAAGAAGGCCGGGTCGAAGGCGTCCACCCGGTCCAGGTAGCCGCCGGGCCGCAGTTCGGCGCCGCGCCGGCGCTCGGCGGTGGGTTCGCCCACCGCGCTGACGCCCTCGCGCAGCAGCTCCCAGAACGCGGCCGGATCGGCGGCGCCGGGCAACCGGCACGCCGTTCCGATGACGGCGATCGCGGTGCCGTGCCGGTCGTTCCTGCTGGTGGTGGTGTTCTCGCGGCTCATCATCGCGGAGTGGTCGCCCCTCATCCGAACGGTCCGTTGCCGAACGGCGACGACTGCGCCGAACGGCCTCCAGATTCGTCCGCCGCACCCCACCGGAATAACCCCTGTCGATCCCCTACCGACCCCATAGGGGAGGACCCGCTTCAGCCGGCGATCTCCTCCTCCAACCACGGCGGCAGGTCGAGTCGGCGCGCCACACCGAGTTTGCGATAGACCCTGGTCAGGTGTTGTTCGACGGTGCTGACCGTGATGAACAACCGACGGGAGATCTCCCGGTTCGTCTGGCCCTGGGCGGCCAGCGCGGCGACCCGGCGCTCGGCGTCGCTCAGCCCCGCGCCGGGTTGTTCCTCGTCGACGGCGGCGGACGCGGCGACCATCGCGGCCGGCTCCGGGGCCCGCACCCGGCCGGGCTCGGCGACCCGGCCGGCCTCGCCGATCCGGGCCGGTTCGTGCAGCGCCGCCGGCTCCCGCGCCTCGGGTATCGCCCCGTCCCGGTCGGGCACCGCGGCCAGCCGGTCACTGCGCGACAACGTACGCGGCGGCGCCGCCTGGCACACCTCGGCCAGGTGCTGAGCCCGCCGCGCGGCCCGCCGGGCCCGACCGAACTCGCCCAACTCGCGGTATGCGTGCCCGAGTTCGGCGAACACCAGAGACAGCTCGAAACGATCACCGCAGGCTTGCAGTTCGCGGATCGCCTCCCACAACAGCGCGGGTCTGCGCCGCAGTTCGACCACCGACGCCTGCACGCTCAGCGCCAGCCCGCGAGTCCGGGACGGCTCGTCGGGCAAGCGCTCGAACTGCTCGGCGAGCAACTCCCGGGCCGCGTCACGGTCGCCCAGCCGCACCTGGGCGCGGGCCGCCTCGACCCGCCACGGCACGATCCCGGGCAGGTCGATGCGCCACGCCGTCATCAGCTCGCCGCAGGACATGAAGTCGCGCAGGGCCGCGTCCGGGCGGTCGGTGGCCAGGTTGTACCGGCCGCACGCGTGCAGGTAGTGCAGCCCGGCCGGGGTGTGGAACATCGCCCCGGGAACCGGGAGTTCCAGGAATCGGGCGGCCTGCTCGTGGTCCCCTCGGGCCACCGCCGAGGAGATCCGCGCGGCCAACGGCACGCCCACCGCGACCCCCCAGCCCTCCGGCGCGATCCGGGTCAGCGCGGTCTTGGCACCGTCCTCGGCGCCGAGCAGGTCCCCCTGGCGGAGCGCGATCTCGCCGAGTACCGCGCTCAACATGGCGTGTGCGATCGGGCTGCGCCGGGCGGCGGCCTGATCGATCAGCGCGACGCACCATTCCTGCGCCGCCGCGGCCCGGTCGGCGTAGACCAGCGCGGTCAGCGTGGAGGTGAGCGATTCCATCGTGGTGTCGTCCAGGCGCGAGCCGCGCAGGATGCGCTCGGCCCGGTCGTACACCCGATCGCCGTCGAGTCGGCCGGCCAGTACGGCCGTCAGCAGGTCCAGCCCCTCGATCCGGCCGATGGTCGCGGGCAGTACGGACACCTCCGGTTCCGGCTCGGGCGAGTCCGCGTCCACGGCCGGGTACCAGTACTTGAGCCAGACCCGGGCGGCCCGCGCCTCGGCGGCGGTGACCCGCGCGTCCGCCTCGCCGGGCCCGCAGGTGCGCCAACCGGCGTCGATCACGGCCTTGGCCTCGTCGAGCCGGCCGTACCAGGCCAGGTAGCGCACGCACACCAGCGCGTCGCGACCGCTGAGCCGGCCGTCCCGGACGGCGCCGGCCAACCACGGCACGTGTCGGGCCGCGGCGGCCGGGTTGACCAGCCATTCCAGTCCGATCAGGAACGCCTTGATGGATACCCGGGTGCATTCGTCCGGCGCGATCCGCTCGGCCAACTTGAGGTAGTCCACGGCGAGCCGCAGATCGCCCTCGGCGACCACCGCCTCGGCCGCCTCGCGCAGCGTGCGTACCGCCCACGGCGCGCGGAAGTCCCCGGCGCCCGCGAGGTGTTTGGCGACCGACTCGGACGGGGCGCCGTCGATGTGCAGCAGGGTCGCCGCCCGGGCGTGCCCACGCTCGCGATCCGGGCGGGTCATCGTGTCCAGCACCGCCGCCCGGGCCCGGTCGTCGCGGAATCGGCCGCAGGCCACCAGTCCGGCGTCGTTGAGGGTGCGCGCCGCGCGGGTGGCCGTGGCGGGTTCGAGTTCGAGCAATTCGGCCAGCCCCCGGGTGGTCTCCGATTCACCGAGCACGGCCAGGCCGCGGGCGACCTGCACGGTGGCCGGGTCGAGTCGGTACAGGCAGCCGACCACCGCCCGGCAGTACGCGTCCGCGACGGTGGGCCGCAGTGGGCGCCGGGCCGGGTCCAGGCGCGCGGCGGGGCCCATGTCCTCCAGCAGCGCCCGGATCAACAGCGGGTTGCCGCCGCTGAGTTCGTGCACGTCGGCGGTCAGCCGGGCGGCGGCGGCCGGGCCGAGTTCGTGACCGAGCAGTTCGCCGACCGAGCCCTTGCCGAGCAGGGCCAGGCGGATGCGCTGGTGATGCGGCTGGCGTTCGACGTCCGCGGCGAACGCGGCGAAGGCGGCCGAGGGCGGGGCGGCGTGCTCTCGCTCGCCGAGCAGCACCAGGACCGAGGCGCTGCGGATCCGGCGGATCAGGTGGGCCAGGAATTGCAGGGACACCGGGTCGGCGTGCTGGATGTCGTCGACCACCACCACGACCGGGCGCGCGGCGGCCAACGTCAGGATCAGCGCGCACAGTTCGTGCACCGCGCGCACCGTGGTGGCGTCCAACGCGTCGGTGCCGCCGAAGGCGGCGGTGTGCGCGCCGTCGTCCAGGAGCCGGTCGATCCGCTGCGCGTCCTCGTCCGGCAACGGCGCGGACTGGACGAGTTGGCGGACCACGCCGAGCGGGAAGTCCTGTTCCATCGGGGTGCCGACGGCACGCAGGAAGAGCGCGCCGTCGGCCGCGGGCCGATCGCCGAAGCTGTGCAGGAGTGCGGTCTTGCCGACCGCGACCGGCCCGCACACGGTGGTCACGCCACCGACGCCCGTCGCGCAGCGGGCCCGCGCGGTATCCAGTCGGCTGAGTTCCTCGGTTCGCCCCACGAAAAACACGTGCCACTCCCCCGGCGGAAATCCAAGTGTTTCCGCGTGTTGAATTCGCTATTAACTCTGATTAATATTTCCCCACGCACGTACCATGCCCGGCCCGAATCGCGGCGGGATATCCACGCCTCGATACGACCGGAACACGCGATTTCGGGGTCCGAGGTGCCGGGTGGGCGCCGGGCGGGCCGGCGGGTCCGAGCGGACCTCGGCAGCGGAGCGGGATCGTTCCGATCCTGGTCGGATGTACGGGCGCGACGGCCGAATGCCCCCGACTATCGGGCAATCCGGGCATCGACCCGACGAACGATCCCTACGACGACGGATTCAGCGACACAGTCCGCTGGACATGCGGGCGAGATCCACGTCGAGGCGGGACACCAGGGCGAGTCGCGAGGCGCTCGCACCACGGGTCCCCTGCACGGCCATCTCCGAGGAAGAAGTAGAAAAGCTCCGAGCCGGTGATCCGGACTTTCGCTTCATAGCTGAACGGCAGTCTAGAAATCCGCCCGCGTCGCGTCAACACGAAGGTGTCGCGAAAGAAAGCCGACACCCGGACGCGCCGTTCGTCCGCTTATGCCGCGGACAGCGCGCACGAACGACCCCCACTCGGACAATCCCGGCCAATTTCCCGATCACGCCCGTACCCACAAGGGTCGGTAGGGGTCCGCTAGGGGTGCTGGGGGTCGGCGCGACGCCACTACTTTCCTGGAAGTGCCGGCGGCGGCCGTTGCTCCGCCCTGGGCGTCTTCGCCCCATCCCCCACTCTCGACAGGACTCGACCATGCGCGCCATCCGTCCACCCGGAATCGTCGGAGCGGCCTTGGCCGCCGCGCTCGTCCTGTCCGCCTGTACCTCCACCACCAAGTCCGGCAACGTCGCCGCCCAGGCGGACGCGGGTCCGCCGGTCCGGGGCGGCTCGGTCACCGTGGCGATCAACACCGAGCCGACCTGCTTCGACATCCACGTCAGTCCGCAGGACATCACCGCGTCCATCCAGCGCAACGTCTTCGACTCGCTGGTCGCCGAGGACGACCAGGGCAACTTCCGCCCCTGGCTCGCCACTTCGTGGGAGGTCGCGCCGGACCTGACCAGCTACACGTTCAAACTGCGCACCGACGTCAAGTTCACCGACGGCACCGCGTTCGACGCGAACGCGGTCAAGGTCAACTTCGACCGGATCGCCGCCAAGAGCACCAAGTCCCAGTACGCGGCCAGTCTGCTCGGCCCCTACACCGGCACCGAGGTGCTCGACCCGGCGACCGTACGGATCCGCTTCGCCAAGCCTTTCGCGCCGTTCCTCCAGGCCGCGAGCACCGCCTACCTCGGCTTCTACTCGCCACAGGCGCTGGCCGCGGCCGGCGACAAGCTGTGCGCGGGCGGCGCACAGTCGGTGGGCACCGGGCCGTTCAAGTTCGCCGCGCACACCAAGGGCCAGAGCCTGACCCTGGAGAACAACCCGGCGTACAACTGGGCCCCGACCGGAGCCGGGCACCAGGGCGCCGCCTACCTGGACAAGCTCACCTTCCGCTTCCTGCCCGAGGACTCGGTACGGGTGGGCGCGTTCGCCGGTGGACAGGTGGACATCGCCGGGTCGATCCCGCCGGTGAACGTCAAGGGCCTGGAGGGGCGCGCGGACGTGCGCATCCTGCGGCACGACTTCGCGGGCGCGGTGTACAGCCTGTTCCTGAACACCACCCGGGCACCGTTCGACGACGAGCGGGTGCGCAAGGCGGTACAGCGTGGGATCAACATCGGGCCGAACGTGCAGTCGATCTACTTCGACCAGTATCGGCGCGCCTGGGGCCCGCTGGGGTCGGCCACGCCCTCCTACGACAAGACGTTGGAGAACAGTTGGCCCTACGACCCGGCGCTGGCCGGGCGGTTGCTGGACGAGGCCGGGTGGACCGGGCGGGACGGGGACGGCTATCGCACCCGGGACGGCAAGCGGCTGAGCGTGCAGTGGCCGAGCGCGCCGGCGGCGGTGCGCGAGCAGCGCGACATCCTGGCCCAGGCGGTACAGGCGGACCTGAAGAAGATCGGCGTCGAGGTACAACGACCGGCACTGGATCTGGGCGCGTTCACCACGAACGCCTACGCCGGCAAGTACGACGTGCTCGACATGAGTTGGGCCCGGTTCGAGCCGGACGTGCTGCGGCTGTACTTCAACTCGTCGAACCTGCCCAGCGCGGGCGGGCAGAACGCGGCCTGGCTGAGCAACCCGCAGATCGACGGGTGGACCGACTCGGCGGCCGCGACGCTGGATCGGCCCACCCGGGACCGGCTCTACGCCCAGACCCAGGCATGGGTGATCGAGCATGCCGCGGTGGTGCCGCTGTACTCGGCGACGACGCTGTTCGCGACCGGCAAGCAGATCAACGGGCTGCGTCTGGACCCGAACGCCTGGCCACTGTTCCACGACGTGTGGAGCGCCCGGCGATGAGCTCCGCCGTGACCCCGGCCGAACCGGCCCGCCTGCCGCGCGTATTGCGTGCGGTGGGCGGGCGGCTGGTGGCGATCGCCTCGGTGCTGCTCGGCGCTGCCACGCTCGCCTTCGCCGGACTCAAGCTGCTGCCGGGTGATCCGGTGGCCACGCTGCTGGGCCCACAGACCACCGCGTCCCCGGCCGTGCGGGCGCAGATCCGCTCCGACTACGGCTTCGATGACCCCGTGATCAGTCAATATCTGCACTATCTGGGCGAGTTGCTGCACGGACGATTGGGTGAGTCCTATCAACTCCAGCAGCCGGTGTCCGCGCTGATCGCCGAACAGTTCGGCTCCACCTTCGAACTGGCCATGTCTGCGCTGGTATTGGCCGTGGTGATCGCCACGGTCTCGGCGCTGGCCACCGCCGGGCGCCGGTCGGCGCTGCGTTCGGCGCTCGGGGCTTGGGAGTTGGTCGCCGTCTCCACGCCGTCGTTCTGGCTGGGCATCGTGCTGCTGACGGTGTTCTCGTTCCGCCTGCAGTGGTTTCCGGTGGCCGGCACCGAGGGCGTGCAGACGCTCGTGTTGCCCGCCGTGACGCTGGCCCTGCCGATCGCCGGGGTGCTGGCCCAGGTATTGCGCGAGGGCCTGGAGAAGGCGCTGGCCGAACCGTTCGTGGTCACCGCGCGAGCACGCGGGCTCGGGCGTGGCGCGGTCCGGGTCCGGCACGCCTTCCGGCACGCGGCGATTCCGTTGCTGACCCTGTCCGGCTGGCTGACCGGCACCCTGCTGGGCGGCACGGTCCTGGTCGAGAAGGTGTTCGCCCGGCCCGGCATCGGTGCGCTGACCCTCCAGTCGGTGAACACCAAGGACATGCCGGTGGTGATGGGCGTGGTGTTGCTGGCCGCCCTGGTGTTCGTGCTCATCTCGCAACTCACCGACGTGCTCTACGCCGTCATCGATCCACGACTGCGGAAGGGATGAGCGGATGACCGCGACACCGACGGCCGACAAACGGCGGGTCCGGATCCGCCGCCGGCCCGCCCCGCGGGCGAGCGTCGTGGTGGCGCTCGTCGTCCTGGTGCTGTTCGCGCTGATCGGGCTCGCGCCCGGCCTGTTCACCGGCACCTCGCCGATCGAGACCGATCCGCTCGCCGCCCTCCGCGGGCCCGGCGCGGAACACTGGTTCGGCACCGATCAGCTCGGCCGCGACGTGTTCGCGCGGGTCCTGCACGGCGCCCGGCCCTCGCTGCTGCTGGGCCTGGGGGCGACCGTCTTCGCGCTGGTCGGCGGGACCCTGTGGGGTCTGCTCTCGGCGCTCGGCGGGCGGGCCGCCGACCAGGTGTGCATGCGCCTGGCCGACATCATGTTGTCGCTGCCCGAGTTGTTGCTCGCGCTGTTCGTGGTCACCCTGCTCGGCCGCGGCACCGTGGACGTGATGGTCGCGGTGGCCATCGCGGCGATGCCCGGTTACGCACGTCTGGTTCGCGCCGAGGCGCTGGTGGTGCGGCGCTCGGGCTATGTCGAGGCGGCGGCGGGCCTGGGGCTGCGCCGACCGGTGCTGATCGTGCGGCATGTGCTGCCCAATGCGATCGGGCCGCTCCTGGTGCTGGGCACGGTCGGCTTCGGCACCTCGCTGATCTACGCGTCCGGGCTCAGCTTCCTGGGTCTGGGCGCCCAACCGCCCTCGCCGGAGTGGGGCGCGATGTTGTCCGAGGGGCGTGGCTTCCTGGAGACCGCGTGGTGGATCGGGGTGTTCCCCGGCGCCGCGGTGACCTGCGCGGTGATCGCGGTGAACGTGGCCGGTCGGCACGCCCGCACCCGATTCGCCGGAGGGACGGCCCGATGACCGGTACTGCCGCGACCGAACCACTGCTCGTCGTGGACGGACTCGATGTGGCCTTTCCCGGCCGCGAACCGGTGGTGCGCGACGTGTCGTTCACCCTGGCGCGCGGCGAATGCCTGGCGGTGGTCGGCGAGTCCGGTTCCGGGAAGAGCGTCACCGCGCGCACCCTGGTCGGCCTGACCGGCGGCGGCGCCCGGGTGAGCGCCCGGCGACTGGCCTTCGCGGGCACCGACCTGACGGCCCTGTCCGAAGCGCGCTGGCGGGCGTTGCGGGGCCGTCGGATCGGCCTGGTCCTGCAGGACGCGCTGGTCTCGCTGGATCCGCTGCGCACGGTCGGCGCGGAGGTCGCCGAGGCGCTGCGCACGCACGCGGTGGTGCCGCGTGACCGGGTCGGCGAGCGGGTGCTCGAACTCCTGGAGGACGTCGGCATCCCGGATCCGGCGCGCCGGGCCCGGCAGTATCCGCACCAGCTCTCCGGCGGCCTGCGCCAGCGTGCCCTGATCGCGTCCGCCCTGGCCGGCGGTCCCGAGTTGTTGCTGGCGGACGAGCCGACCACCGCGCTCGACGTCACCGTGCAGGCCCAGGTGCTCGCCTTGTTGGGCCGACTCAAGGAACAGGGCACCGCCGTACTGCTGATCAGCCACGATCTGGCCGCGGTGGCCGAGCTGGCGGATCGCATCGCGGTGATGTACGCGGGCGAGATCGTCGAACAGGGGCCCACCGAACGGGTCCTGGCCGAGCCGGAGCATTCCTACACCCGGGCGCTGCTGGCGGCGGTGCCGTCCGGCCGGGCGAAGGGCAGCCGGTTGTCCGGACCGGTCGGCCCGACCCGGGCGCCGGTACCCGCCGCGCCGCCGGTCGGTGCGGTGTTGCTGGAGGTGGCCGGGATCGGCAAACATTTCCGGGCACCCGACGGGACCCGGCACGACGCGGTCCGGGACGTCTCGTTCGAGCTTCGGGCGGGCGAAACGCTGGGCGTGGTGGGCGAGTCCGGGTCCGGCAAGACCACGGCGGCGCGGATCGTGCTGGGTTGGGAGCGCCCCGACGCGGGAGCGGTGCGTTTTCGGGACGCGCCGTGGAGCGAGCTGCCCGAGTCCGCGCGACGCCCCTCGCGGGGACGGATCCAGGCCGTACAGCAGGACCCGCTCGGCTCGTTCGACCCCCGGTATCCGGTCGCTCGGATCCTCGGCGAGGCGGTCGCCGCGGCGGGCCTGCCGGGCGGCAGATGGCGTGCCACCAGAGCGGCGCATCGGGCCCGGGTGGCCGAACTCCTGGATCTGGTGGGCCTGTCCACGGATCTGCTGGATCGGCGGCCGCGCGACATGTCCGGCGGTCAGCGACAACGGGTGGCCATCGCCCGGGCCCTGGCGCCCTCGCCCGAGTTGATCGTGTGCGACGAACCGGTGTCCGCGCTGGACGTGTCCATCCAGGCGCAGATCCTGGACCTGCTCGCCGATCTGCGCGCCGAGTTGGGTCTGGCGCTGCTGTTCATCTCGCACGACCTGGGCGTGATCCGGCACGTGAGCGACCGCATCCTGGTGATGAAGGACGGCCGGGTGGTGGAAAGCGGCGACGCCGAGCGGGTGTTCACCCGGCCCGAGGCGCCCTACACCCGCGAGCTGCTGGCCGCCGTACCGCGCCCGATCGCGACCGTCGGGGCGGTGGCGGACCCGGCGGCGCAGGCGGCGGACCCGCACGCGCGTGGTGGACGGGTGCTCAGCGGCGGGGCGGCGCCGTGATCGCGCCGGAGCGCGGGGCGAACGCGCGCAGGAACGTGGTCACTCCGGCGGTGACCGCCCGATCCAGCGCCGCGTCGTCCACCGGCCGGGTACCCAGCGCGGTCAGCGTGGGCAGGTCGCCGGAGATCAGCGCCAGGAACTGGTTCGCGGCGGTGACCGGGTCGTCGATGTCCAGGTGTCCGCCGTGCGCGAGCCGGGCCAGTCGGCCGGCCAGGGCGTCGATGATCCGTACGGTGCCGCCCTCGCGGATGGTGTCGTACAGGTCCGGGAAGCGCGCGGCCTCGGCGTACACCAGCCGTTGGAGCGCCCAGCCCTTCTCGCCCGCCTGACACTGCACGACACGGTGGGCGATCGCGGTCAGCCGCGGATGCAGTTCCTCGGCATCGGTGGGAAACGCCTCCAGGGCTGCCAGGATCCGGCCGCTGGACTCGATCGCGGCCTCGACCACGACGGTGCGGAAGAGGCTCTCCTTGCCGCCGAGGTGGTTGTAGATGGTCGGCTTGGACACGCCGGCCTCGGCGGCGATCGCGTCGATCCCGGCCAGCGTGTAGCCCTCGCGGGTGAACACCGCCTCGGCGGCGGCCAGGATCGCCCGCCGTTTGTCGATCCGTCCGCGCGTGTCGCCGGCGGTTCGCGTCGTCGACCTCTTCGTTCCCTCGACCATGTTGCGACGTTACCAGACGTGCTGTTAATTTTTACTTGCGAGTTTAGTTAACTGATCTCATCGGTAACTTGGAGGCGTTCATGGCCACCGCACCCCCCGATCCGGAAACGAAGATCGACGGACCACTCCTGCGCCTGATGCTGGTGATGCTGCTCGGCGGCGTGATGGGCATCCTGGACACCACGATCGTCAACGTCGGCATCGAAACCCTCGGCGACGAGTTCGACGCACCCCTCAAGACCATCGAATGGGTGGCCACCGGCTACCTGTTGGCCCTCGCCGCGACCGTGCCCCTGGCCGGCTGGGCCGCGGCCCGGTTCGGCGGCAAGACGGTCTGGCTCACCGGCCTGACCGTCTTCCTGGCCGGCTCGGCCCTGTCCGCGATCGCCTGGAACGCGGAGAGCCTGATCGCGTTCCGGGTGCTCCAAGGCGTCGGCGTCGGCGCCCTGGAGCCGACCCTGCTGACCATGCTGGCCCTGGCCGCCGGACCCAAGCGGGCCGGAAAGATGATCGGCATCGTCGGCGCGGTGGTCACCCTGGGGCCGATCCTGGGCCCGGTCCTGGGTGGCGTCCTGCTCGAACACGCCGACTGGCGCTGGATGTTCATCATCAACCTGCCGATCGGGGTGATCGCCCTCGCGCTCGCCTACCGGCAGATCCCGGCCGACCCGCCGCACGCGGGCGACCCGCCGCCGTTGGACGCGCGCGGCATCTCGCTGCTGTGCCCCGGCTTCGCGGCGGTCGTCTACGGCCTGTCCCAGGCCGCCGGCGACAGCGGCTTCGGCGCACCACAGGTGCTCGCGGCGCTCTTCGCCGGCGTCGCGCTGATCGTGGGCTACGTCCGGCACGCGCTGCGCACCGAACACCCGCTGATCGACGTCCGGTTGTTCCGGATCCGCGGCTTCGCGGGCGGCATCGGCGCGGTGTTCCTGACCGGCATCCTGCTGTTCTCGCTGCTGTTCCTGATCCCGCTGTACTACCAGGTGGCCCGCGACCGCGGCGTGCTGGCGGCGGGCCTGCTGCTGGTGCCACAGGGGATCGGCGTCTGGATCGGCATGCCGATCGCCGGCCAACTCTTCGACCGGATCGGCGCCCGGGCGCTGATCCCGTTCGGCGGCCTGCTGGCCGCGCTCGGCATCCTCGGCTTCAGCACCGCCGACGCGGGCACCAACACCGCCGTTCTGGTCGGCTATTCGTTGGTGACCGGCGCGGGCCTGGGCTTCGTCGGCGCGCCCGCGATGTCCTCCGTCTTCGGCTCGGTGGCCCCGGAATCGGTGCCGAGCGCGACCGCGGCCGTCTACCTCGCCAACCAGATCGGCGGCACGCTCGGCATCGCGATCGCCGCACTGGTCCTCCAGAACCGCACCGAAAGCCACGACGTGGTACCCGCGTTCCAGGGCACCTTCGGCTATCTGATCGCCATCGCGGTGGTGGTCGGCGCGGTCGGCCTGGTGCTGCGCCGCGCACCGGCCGCCGCCGCGCCGGACGCCTCGCCGGCCCAGGACACGCCGCTGCCGGAACCGGCCCACCAGGAGGCGTGACCGGCCCCGGGCCCGGCCCGCGACCGCTGCGGCGGCGCGGACCGGGTCCGCCGGCGGATTGCTCGCGCGCCGAGCGTGAGGATCCGCCCGCCGCGGTGTCCCAAGGAGGCAGGACCCGGCGGGAAGCCGGGCCATCTCGGGGGGACGCATGGGGGAAATCGTGCACGGCGGCGCTCGATCGGTCGATCCGGTTCCGGTCGAGCTACGCAAGGGCCCGGCGGCCGACCAACCGGTGACGGCTCCTCGGGTGGCCGCGTCCGGGTCGGAACCGACCGGTCTGCTCTACGACCTGATCCGCTGGCCGATCCGGATCGTCGCGGTCGTCGTGTTGTTGCCGATCCGGCTGGCCTGGGAACTGCTCAAGGTGCTCGGCCGGGGCATCCGGGATCGGGTCCTGTCGCCGGCCGGTCGCCTTGTGCTGCTGCTCGGGCGCGGCCTCGGGTTCGCCATCCGGAATTGGCTGCTGATCCCGGCCGTGCGAGCGCTGCGGGCCGTGGGACGCGCGCTCGATGTGTGGATTTGGGATTTCCTCCTGGTCCCCCTCGCGAAGGCCGCCCGCGCCGCCGTGTTCGCACTCGGCCGCGGACTGCGGTGGCTGGCCGTCGAGGTGGTGTGGCGCGGGCTGTGGTTGGTCGCCCGGTACGGGGTCGTCCGGCCGTTGCGCCGGCTCGGCGCGGGGCTGCTCGCCCTGGCCCGGCTCGCGATCCGCGCCGCCGCACTGCTGGGCGCCGCGATCGCACGCGCCTGCCACTTCCTGGTCGTCGTACCCGCCCGTTGGGGTTGGCGGGCCGCCCGGGTGGTCGGTCGCGGCTTCTGGCGGTGGCTGCACTACGTGCTGATCGTGCCGCTGAAGTGGCTGTGGCGCGGGGTGGTGGCCGGGGCGCGGGTCGCCGGACGCGGTCTGGTCGTACTCGGGCGAGGCGTCGGCTTCGTGCTCCGGCACGCCGTGCTGACGCCGGCCCGGTGGTTGTGGCGTGCCCTGGTCGGCACCGCCGGCCTGGTCGGGCGTGGCCTGCTCCTGGGCGCACGGTTCGCCGTACGTGCGCTGTACCTCGGCGTCGTCGTCCCGATCCGCTGGGCCGGCCGAGGCGCGCTGCACACGCTGCGGCTCGTCGGGCGCGGCCTCGTGGTCGTCGGGCGCGCCGTCGGGGTCGCGTTCGTGCTGGTCGTCGCCCGACCGGTGGTCTGGGCCTGGCATCGGGTCGTCCGGCTCGTCCGCGCGCTGGGCCGGGCGCTGGGCCGGGCGCTGCGCTTCCTGATCGTCCTCCCCCTGCGCTGGGCCGGGCGCAAGGCCGTGCTCCTGGCCCGATGGATCATCCGGGCACTGCGCTTCCTGATCGTCCTCCCACTGCGCTGGGCCGGGCGCAAGGCCGTGCTCCTGGCCCGATGGATCATCCGGGCACTGCGCTTCCTGATCGTCCTCCCACTGCGCTGGATCGGCCGCAGGGCCGTGCTCCTGGCCCGATGGATCGGCCGAACATTGCGCCTGCTGACCGTGCTGCCCGCGCGTTGGGCCGGGCGCAAGAGCGCGTCTGCGGCCCGGCTGGTGATCGGACGACCGTTGGTCTGGGCGAGGACGGCGGTCCTGGCGCCCGCCATCCGCACGATCGCGCACACCTGGCGCGCGACGCTCGCCCCGATCGGCGCGATCTCGCGCACCGTCCGGGCCCAATCCCGCGCGGCCGGCCGCGACGTGCGCCGCGCCCTCTCCTTCGGCACCCGGTCGTCCGACAAGTAGCCGGGCCCGCCGCCCGCCCGCGACCCGCATCCGCATCCGCATCCGCATCCGCATCCGCATCCGCCCGCACCAATACCTGCAAAGCGACCGAACCACCCCGAATCCTGTCCCGACCATGGGGTGTCCATTGCCTGCAACGGCTTCTGGAATGGGCCCAAATCTCGTTGAATGTCGTCGTGGATACGAATGTGGCGACGATTCGGCGTGTGACGACGGTGGCGGACGTGATCGCGGCCGGGGACCTGTTCGACGACCCGGTACGCCCGGACTGGGCGGCCCGCTTCCTGGGCGAGGCGGGGCATCACATCCTGCTCGCCTACCTGGGCGCCGCCCCGGTCGGGATGGTCACCGGCGTCGAGACGACGCACCCGGACAAGGGCACCGAGATGTTCCTGTACGAACTGGCCGTCGCCGAGGACCACCGGCGCCACGGCATCGGCCGCGCCCTCACCGAGGCGCTGGCCGAGCTGGCCCGCAAACGCGGCTGTTACGGCATGTGGGTACTCACCGACCGCGACAACGACGCCGCCGTCGCGACCTACCGCACCGCCGCCGCCGACACCGAGTCCGACCACGTCATGTTCGGCTGGACCTTCGACGACTGAGCCGGCGCGCTCGTCCGTGTCGGGTCGGCCGAATCGGGCACACGTATCCGCGAGCCGGGTCGGCGAGCTCCGGATCCGTCCACCATCCGCCCCCGCGTGGCGTGCGACCGCCCGGTCGAGCCCCTCGCGACGCCCCGAGGAAGCAGGTGCGTGCCATGGCCGAGGTCGTGCGTGAGATCGAGCGCAAGTATGTCGCGCCGGAGGGGGTCGGGGTGCCCGACTTCGCCGGGATGTCGGCCGGGGTGCGGGTCGAGGTCGGCAAGACCGTCGAGCTGGACGCGATGTACTTCGACACGCCCGGTCTGGCGCTGGCCGCGCACGGGATCACGCTGCGCCGGCGGACCGGGGGCGCGGATGCCGGGTGGCATCTGAAGCTGCCCGCCGGGGTGGACGCGCGGGACGAGGTGCGGGTGCCGCTGGGCGCGTCCGAGCGGGTGGTGCCGGCCGAGCTCGCGGTGCGGATCCGGGCGCACACCCGCGACGGCGAGCCGGTGCCGACCGTGCGGCTGCGGACCGTGCGCGAGGTGCGGCTGGTCCGGGCGGGCGGGCCGACCCTGGCCGAGATCGCGCACGACTCGGTGACGGCCGAGGTGTTCGTCAAGTCCGGTGTGACCACGGTGTCCTGGACCGAGGTCGAGGTCGAACTGGTGGACGGTGAGCCGGCGCTGCTCGACGCGCTGGATCGGCGGCTGGTCAAGGGCGGTTGGCGGCGGGCCCCGACGGCGTCCAAGCTCGGACACGCGCTGACCGAGGCGGGTCTGCGACCGCGCCGCAAGGTCGCGAAGCCGCGCGCCGGAAGCGCCGGGGCGGTGGCACTGGACTACGTGCGCGAGCAGATCGACACGCTGCTCGCGTACGACCCCCGGGTCCGGCTCGACGAACCCGACGCGGTGCACCGGATGCGGGTCGCCACCCGGCGGCTGCGCAGCGCGTTCCGGGTCTTCGCACGTGTGCTCGACGAACGGGTGACCGGCATCCTGGGCGCCGAACTCAAATGGCTGGCCGCCGAGTTGGGCCGGGCTCGGGACCAGGAGGTGTTGGCCCAACGGCTGCGCGACCGCCTCGACGCGCTGCCCGCGGAGGCGGTACTGGGGCCGGTGGAGGCCCGGCTGACCGCGTGGGACGCCCGGCGCACCGCCGAGGCCCGGGTCCGGATCCTGGGCGAACTCGACGGCGCGCGCTACTTCGCCCTCCTGGACGCGCTGGACACCCTCGTCGCCCGCCCACCGTTCACCGCCCGAGCGGCCCAACCGGCCCGCCGTCCGGCCGCGGCGGCCCTGCGTCGCAGCGACCGGCGGATCTCCAGGCGGGCCCGCGTCGCGCTGCGCTCCCCCGCCGGGCCGGCCCGCGACGCCGCCCTGCACGAGGTGCGCAAGGCCGCCAAGCGGGTCCGCTACGCCGGCGAGGCCACCCGCCCGGCGCTGGGCAAACCCGCCAAGCGGCTCGCCAGGCGAGCCAAGGAGTTGCAAAGCCTGCTGGGCACCCACCAGGACACCGTGCAGACCCGAAAGGCCCTGCGCCGACTGGCCATCGGGGCGCACAGCGCGGGCGAGAGCGCCTTCACGTGGGGCCTGCTCTACGGCGAGGAGGTTGCTCTCGCACGGCGCATCGAGGCGGAATTCCCGGCCCAGTGGGCCGACTACGCCCGCCCGCGAGTACGCCGGGGCCTGTAGCCGACCGGGGCCGACCGGGCCTCGATCCGAGCGCGCGCAGATCACGAGTCGGGCGTTCCGCTTTTGGGTTGCCGAGCCAACCGCTACGGTCGGTCCCAGCGCACGTGGGGCGGGCGCGCGACTGCGCGCACCGAGGGTGTGGGATCCAGGGGTGGGCATGGACGACTGGCGTTTCGACGTACCTACGAGCGGCAGCAAGCACCTGCCTCCGGATCCCGGGTACATCAAGGGACTGGCCAGTCAGGGCTACCGCTTCGAGGAAGCCGTGGCCGACCTGGTGGACAACTCGATCGACGCCGGCGCCTCGGACGTCGTCGTGCATTTCCAACGCAGCGGCGACCTGCTGACCTCGCTGGTCATCGTGGACAACGGACGCGGGATGACCGAGGCCGAGTTGGACACCGCGATGACCGTGGGCAAGCGGCGCGCGTACGACGACCGGGCGCTCGGCATGTTCGGGATGGGCCTGAAGGCGGCGTCCTTCAGCCACGCGGACAGCGTCACCGTGATCAGCCGGGCCAAGCGGGCCGGCACGGTGGGCCGGCGCTGGCGTACCGAGCAGGCACAGGAGAGCTTCCAGTGCGACATCGTCGAGTTGGAGTTCGCCAAACGATTCCTGGATCGCTACGACGAGTACGTGATGTGGAACGGCACGGCGGTGCGCTGGGACGGCGTCCGCGACTTCCCGGCCCGCGGCGACGCCGGGCAGACCGACATCTACCTGACCAAGACGATGCGCTCGTTGGCCGACCACCTCGGTCTGCACCTGCACCGGTTCCTGGCCGACGGGCGGATCCGGATCACCATCGCGGTCTCGGGCAGCGACGAGGAAACGCCCCCGATGACCTGGCAGGTGATCGGCGTCGACCCGTTCGGCTACCCGATCTCCGGACTCCCGGGCTACCCGCGCACGTTCACCACCACCCTGGAGGGGGTCGGTCCGCTGGAGCTGACCGCCCACGTGTGGACGCCGCGCTCCAACGCCGAGCAGTTCCGCCTGCCCGGCGGCATCGTGGCCCGCCAGGGCCTGTACGCCTACCGCAACGACCGCCTCGTGCAGGCCGGCGGCTGGCACGGGCTGCGTCAGAGCGAGCAACACCTGTCGCTGGCCAGGATCGAATTCGACCTGCCGGCCGAGTCGGAACACGCCTTCGGACTCACCGTCAAGAAGGCCGAACTCCAGCCGATCCCGGGCTTCGTGGACGCGGTCGAACGCGCGACCGACGCCGAGGGCCGGACCTTCCTGGACTTCCTGAAGGACGCCGAGGGGGCCTACCGCCAGGCCCGCACCACCACCCGCGAGCGCAAGGCGGTGTTGCCGCCCGGGAAGGGCTTCGCCCCGGAGCTGCGTGCCGCGATCGAGGAGGAACTCCCGTTCGTGCCGGGTGAGGAGCCGATCGACGTGCGCTGGGTGCCGCTGGGCGGCGACGTATTCTTCGAGATCGACCGGGAGGAGCGCAGGCTGCTGCTGAACAAGCAGTTCCGCGCGGCGCTGCTCGGCGGACGACGCGCCGTCCTCAACGACGTGCCGGTGCTCAAGACGCTGCTGTACCTGCTGATGAACGAGGCGTTCACGGGCGAGCGGATCGGCCCCCGGGTCAAGGACAACCTGGACCTGTGGCAGTCGCTGTTGTTGGCCGCGGTGAAGAACGAGACGGCGAAGTACGGCTCCGAGGGGGCCTCTTGAGTGCGGACCGGCGCAGCAGGCATCTGAGCTGCGACGCGCTGCGCGACCATCTCGACAACCGGATGCCGATGCTGATCCCGGTCGAGGGCGACCCGCCGTTGTTCTGGCACCTGGAGGCGGGCGGACAGCGGCCGGCGCTGCGTATCCCGGTCGAGCCCGGGACGAAGGCACCGCGGTTGGGGATGCAGGGCATTCGGGCGGTGTGCGTGCTGGACGGGGGTCAACAGTTCCTGCACGTGTTCATCGAACGCGTGGATCTGCTGCGCGAGTTCCACATCGTGTGTTGTGAGATCGCCGATCGCATCCAGCAGGAGGACACGGCGCCGGTCGTTGCCGTGCAGACCACGGTGCTGGCGTGGCGCAGGTTGTTGGCCCGGGGGCGGCGGATGTCGCTGGAGGAGGAGATCGGCCTGTTCGGCGAACTCCTCACGCTGATCGGCCTGGCGGCGGTCCGCGGCTGGCACGCGGCCATCGCGGCGTGGCAACACCCGGAGTGCACCGACCACGACTTCACCGTCGGCCCGTACGACGTCGAGGTCAAGACCGTGGCCGGGCCGGCCCGCATCCACACCATCCACGGCCTGGGCCAACTCGCGCCGCACTCGAAGCGACCACTGTGGTTCGTCTCGCATGTGCTGGAGCAAAACGACCACGGCCGCACGGTGCTCGGCCTGATCGAGGGCATCCGCTCGACGATCCGGGTGCGTGCGCCGGGCGCGCTGGACGACTTCGACGCCCGCCTGAAACTGGTCACCGGAAACGAGAGCGCGATCCCGCGCGAACATCACTGGGCCCCCGCCGGCGTCCCCCTGGCGTTTCCCGTCGACGCGGCCTTCCCCCGACTGACCGACGACATCTTCGCGCTGCTGCCCGAGCCCGCGGTGGCCCGCATCAGCGACATCGACTACCGCATCGACGTCGCCGATCTGATCCCCTCGATCGCGCCCTCCCCGGACGGGCTCGATCGCGCGGTCGACCTGCACGCGCTGCCGCCCGACGTCGCGTCGGACCTGTCCGAGCCGAACCACCCGAAGGACGAGCACCGATGACCGACGACCTCGCGCTGCTCGCGCTGCACCGGGCGGCCTTCGGCGGCATGTCGGTGCGACCGAAGAACCTGGCCAAGGCACTGGCCTACCAGGCCGACGAGCACACCGGGGCACTTCCCGACCTCGGCGAGGGGGCGCTGCGCCGCAGACTGCATCACGCCCACCCGGACGATCCGCTGCTGATCCTGTGGCGCGATCGGCTCAGCCGCTGGGACTTCGCCGACGGCGAGACCGCGCCGAACACCGAGGAACGCCGCACCGCGACCTACCAGGCCCTCGGCCTGGAGCCGGCCACCCGTGAACTGCTGGACCGTCGCTCGCCGTTCGCGCGGAGCAGCGGCGCCGTGGTGATCACCGACGAGGGTTGGGATCCCTGGTACACCCAGGAAGTGGCCCGACACCACAGCCACTACTGGGATGCCTACCGGGACACCCTGCTCGGCAAGAAGTGGGCCCCGGAGGCGGTTGCCGCACTCGATCGCAACACCAGCCGCGTGGTCGAGCGACTGGCCGACCCGACCTGTGAACAGCCGTACCAGTCCAAGGGCTTGGTCGTCGGCTACGTGCAGAGCGGCAAGACCGCGAACTTCACCGGCGTGATCGCCAAGGCGATCGACGCGGGCTATCGGCTGGTGATCGTGCTCACCGGCACGATCGAGGCGCTGCGCGCCCAGACCCAGCGCCGCCTGGACATGGAACTGGTCGGGGTCGAGAACATCTACTACGGCCAGGACCCGGATTCGGGCACCCTGGCCTTCCGCGACTACGACTACCTGGACGACCGGGACCGGCTGGACGGCGGGTTCCTGCGGCACGGCGCGCTGCCGTCCCGGCTCGGCGGCTTCGACATCGTCCGGCTGACCCGGCATCAGGACGACTACCAGGCGCTGCGCCAGGGGCTCAGTGCGCTGGAGTTCGAGAAGGCCGACCGGTTCACCCCGCTGTACGCGCCGGAGAACCTGCACCGCAGCTCGGCCCGGCTGATGGTGGTCAAGAAGAACGCTTCGGTGCTCAAGAAGCTGGTCAAGGACCTGGGGCGGATCAAGACCGAGCGCGGCGAGATCCCGACGCTGATCATCGACGACGAGTCCGATCAGGCGTCGGTGAACACCTCGGATCCGAAGAAGTGGGCGCAGGACCAGGTCCAGCGCACCGCGATCAACGGGATCATCTCGGAGTTGCTCGGGATGTTGCCGCGCGCCCAGTACATCGGCTACACCGCGACGCCGTTCGCCAACGTGTTCATCGATCCGGCCGACGCCGAGGACATCTTCCCCAAGGACTTCGTCATCTCGTTGGACCGCCCGGACGGTTACATGGGCGTCGCCGACTTCCACGACATCGATTCCACCATCCCCGTCGACGAGCGCACGGTGGCCAATTCGGCCGGACTCGCGCACGTGCGTTCGGTGCGACCGCTGCACGACGACGACGAGACCGACCTGTGCACGGCGATCGACATGTTCGTGTTGACCGGCGCGATCAAGTTGTTCCGTGAGGACCACGGCCTGGGCGCCGACCACTTCCGACACCACACGATGCTCGTGCACGAGTCGGTGAAGACGCATGTACACCGGGACCAGGCCGAGTTGATCAACGCGATCTGGCGCCGCGCGGGCTACCTCGGCTCGGGCGCGCAGGCGCGGCTGCGGCAGTTGTACGAGCAGGATGTGCGGCCGGTCAGCGAGGCGCACGCGGCGGGCGCGGCGATCCCCGCGTCCTACACCGACATCGCGCCGTACATCGGCATCGCCGCGATGCGGATCGAGGACTCGATCGGCAGCCCGGTCGTGGTGATCAACGGCGACAAGGAGATCGAGCAGCGCACGGCCGACTTCGACCGGCAGAAGGTCTGGCGAATCCTGGTCGGTGGCGCCAAGCTCTCGCGCGGTTTCACCATCGAGGGCCTGACCGTCTCCTACTACCGGCGCAAGACGCTCGCCGCCGACACGCTCATGCAGATGGGGCGTTGGTTCGGATTCCGCAAGAACTACCGGGACCTGGTCCGGCTCTACATCGGCCGGGACGAGGGTGGCCGCAACGGCGACCTGTACGAGGCGTTCGAGGCGATCTGTCGGGACGAGGAGGAGTTTCGCGACCAACTCCGGCTGTACGCCGAACTCGTCGACGGGGCGCCGCAGGTGACGCCGGCCCAGATCCCGCCGCTGGTCACCCAGCGACTGCCCTGGCTCAAGCCGACGGCACGGAACAAGATGTTCAACGCGGAGTTGGTGGAGACCCGGTCGCCGGGGTTGTGGGTGGAGCGGGCCGGATATCCGACGAAGGCGGCCGAACTGCGTTACAACGTCCAACAGTTCGCCCCGGTGATCGAGGCATTGCAGCCCGAACAGGTCGAACTGGCCTTTCCGCAGGAGGATCGGCTGCGCCGATTCCCGGCCTACCTGGGTCGGATCACGAACGAGCGGCTGCTGCCGGTGCTGCGTGAGCTGCGCTGGTCCGACCCCGGCCAGTTCGGCCCCGACCTGATGTACCTGGAAAACCCCAAGATCTCCGGCCACATCGAGGATTGGGTGGTGATCGCCCCGCAGTTGCAGAGTCCCGACCGCGATTCGGTGACCCTGCACGGTTTCGGCCCGCTCGCCGTGGTCAGCCGCAGCCGACGTACCGGCACCCTGTTCAACCGGGTCAGTTTTCCGCAACACCGCTATGTCGCCCGGCGCATCGCCGGCAGCGCCGCCTCGATCGGCGACACCGTCGCGGACGGCCTGGTCGCGCCCCGGCGCGGTTGTCTGCTGCTCTACCCGACCATGGAGCCCGATCGCAACGAACTGGTGATGGCCTTCGCCCTGGTCCCGCCCAGCACCGCGGTCTCCCCCGACCGCCGCCTGGTCGCCTTTCGCGCCAAGGACTCCTCCCGAGCCGCCTCGGCCATCGTGGCCACCCCGGTCTGACGCCGCGCGCATCCGGTCGACAGGCTCGGCCGGTCGAGGGCTCGGCCGGCGGGCGCGGGGACGGGGAGCCGGACTCGTCCCGGCCGCCGGCCGACCGCGGCGCCCGCTGTCCATCGGCGACCGGCCGGTGGTCTCGGCGGCCTTGGTGCCGCCGTTTCGCCCACCTGTTCGGCCGCCGGGCCGACGGGCCCGACCGGACCCGGAGCATCGCCGAGCGGTGATCGCGAGCGGCGCCGCCCTCCGCCCCAGCGAGGCCGACGCCCTCGGCTCCAACTGGTCCCGGACGACCCGGCGGTGCGCTACAACCGGGCGTTCATCCCGCAGGAGGTGGGGCGTTGGGACGACGCGCCGGCCGATCTGGATGTGGCCGCGGAGCTGGTTCCGGACGACGAGGACATCCGCGCGGCTCGCCGGGAGTGTCTGGCGAGAGTACCCGCCGCGACCTGATCGGCGACGGGGACCGGGATCCGTTCGCCGCGTACCCGAGAGCCCGCACGAACGACGAGGCCACAGCCCGTGCGCCGTGGCCTCGCCGGTATCAGTGCGGTGCCTCCGCCGGTGCGCCCGGGGCGGGTGGGCCCGGCGCCGTTGCACCCGCAGTCGATGCGCCCGCAGTCGGTGCGCCCGGAGCTAGTGCACCCAGAGCGACCACACGGTGCCGCCGTTGTTGAGACACAGGTACACCGGGCCGTGTGCCGGCGCGGCGGCCCGGCCGGCCGCGTCGCAGGACGCCTGCGTCGGGTAGTAGCCGTACAGGAAGAAGCTGCCGCCCGGTGACGGATCGGCCATCGCGGGCTGCGCGGCAGCCCCTACACCCAACAACGCCGCGGTCAACGCGACACCCGCCATAGCCTTGCGCATGTGCTCGACTCCATTTCTCGCCCCGAGGGCAACTCGGGTCAGTGGAACGGTAATTCGGGCCGTGCTGCGGTACCGGCGCGCACTCGGAAAACGCTAGCCGCCGGCCGGGTCGCGAGCAATAGGTCTATACCAATCGAATCGATCCACACGCTTCTCACACGGAGCGCGGACGACCGGCTCGCGCACCGCGCCGGAATGCTTCGCCGACCGCGACCGTTGCACGTAGGACGGCCGGCGGCGCCACGATCGCCGGCGGCACCGGAGGAGATGCGCATGCCGACACCCCCGCAGGGCCACCTCGTGACGACCGTGCACAGCACACAGACCGTGACGGTCGAGATCGACGGCGAGATCGTCGCTCGATCCGAGCGCCCGGTGGTGCTCTACGAGACCGGACTGCCGATCCGGTACTACCTCCCGCCGGACGACGTGGAGTTGACCCGCTTCGAGCCCACCGACACGCACACCACGTGTCCGTTCAAGGGTGAAGCCTCCTACTGGACCTATCAGGGCAACGGCGGCACCGGCCCGCGCACCGACGTGGCCTGGGCGTACACCGATCCGATCGACTCGGTCCCCGACATCGCCGGCCACCTGTGCTTCTACGACACGGTCGCCCGGATCACGGTCGAGGGAGAGCCGCCCGCGCCGCCGGCCTGACCCACGATGGCGTGCGCGCGGGGCGGGCCGCCGGACCGGTCCGCCCCGCGCTCATGCTCAGCAGCTCAGGTTGTTCCCGGCGGTGGTGCCGAGAACGGCCACGAACGACTGGTAGCTGTTGATCCGGCTCTGCACCTGTGCGGGGTTGCCGCCGTTGCATTCCAACGCGCCGTTGATGCTGCGGATCGTCTCGCCGAAGCCCGCCCCGTTGACCATCGCGTTGTGCGGGGTCATGGTGCCGGGGCCGTTCTGGGTGTTCCAGTACCAGAGGCCGGTCTTCCAGGCGACGGCCGGATCGTTCTGGACCAGGTTGGGATTGTTCAGCAGGTTGATGCCCAGGGCGTCACCCGCCGCCTTGTAGTTGAAGTTCCAACTCAGTTGGATCGGGCCGCGCCCGTAGTAGGCGGCCTGACCGGCCGGACACCCGTACGGCTGACTGGCGTCGCAGTAGTGCGGGTAGTTAGCGGTGTTCTGCTCGACGATGTGGACCAGGCCGCCGGTCTCGTGGTTGACGTTGGCCAGGAAGGCCGCCGCCTCCTGCTTCCTGACCGTGTCGCTGCCGGTCTTGGCGAAGCCCGGGTAGGCGCTCAACGCGGCGGTCAGGCCGGCGTACGTGTAGAACGGGTTCCGGCTCGGGAACATCTGGTTGAACTGCGCCTCGCTCACCACGAAGTCGCCCGGATTGCCGCCGTTGCCGCCCGTGCTTCCGCCGGTGGTGCCACCGGTGGTGGATCCGGTGCAGGTGAACGGCTCCCAGAACCAGGTGCTGATCACCGGGTCGTAGCCCGGGTTCGCGTTCTTCGCCCGGTAGAGGTTGCCGTTCGTGTAGCGCACCACGTCACCGACCGCGTAGTCGTGGCCCGCGACCCAGTTCGGATACGTACAGGTGCCGCCCCCACCGCCGGTCGAACCGCCGGTCGAGCCACCGGTGGTCGGGTCGCCCCCGCCACCACACGAACCCTGGTCCGCCCAGACGTCGGTGGTGCCGGGCGTCTCACCCTGCGTCCACCACTTCGCACCCCAGTTGTGGCCGTTGTACGAGGCGGTCGCCCCACCCGTGTAGACGGCCGACGAACTCCATCCGGTCGCGCAGCCGGCCGCGGCCGCGGTCGAGGCGAACGGCAACACCGCCGCACACGCGCCCACGACCGCGATGGCCAACAGGAACACCATGATCCGGCTTCTGGGCACGGCGAGCCCGGAGGACGGCCCGGACCTGGAAAGTCTCGACATGGAAAGCCAACTCCCTCACGCGGGGGACATACCGCGCTTGATCGACGACGGGAAGTACCGCTAGGCGTACTCCAACTGCCGTACCGGGACCGGCGCGTGCCTCGTTCGAGGCCCCTGGACGGGATGTTGCGGGGCTCACTCAATACGAATGGTCTATACCAGTCAAGGGTCTGTGCGACATTCGTCCCACCCTCCGGGTGCCGCGCGTCGTCCGGCAACGACGACGGGAGCCGCCCCGCCCGCTCGGCGGTACCGGCTCCCGTCGCAACATCGAGGGCTGCTTCGCGGCGTTCACCAGGGCCGGCGCGATGTCGACGATCACGTCACCGCGCGCCGTACGACTCCATCGGCGCGGCCCGGCACGCCGCTTCGTCCGCCGGTGCGAGATGACTCATTGTCGCGCCGGTGCCCCCGCCGGCACCTGCGCGGGGCCGGCGGGGGCACCGGCCCCGGCTCGCCGCCCGTCGAGCGCGAAGAATCGCCGCGCGTTGCCGCCCAGGATCGATTCCCGTTGCTCCGGGGTCAGTTCCGGGCAGGCCCGGACCACCTCACCGGGTTCCGACTCCCCCAGCGGGAAGGGGAAGTCGGTACCGAGCATGACCCGGTCGGGCCCCATCACCTCGACCAGCAGCCGCAGCGCGCGCGGGTCGAACACGGCCGAGTCGACGTAGAACCGGCGCACGTACTCGGACGGCGGTCGGGGCGAGTCGGCCCGGACCAGGTCCCGGTTGTGCCAGGCGTTGTCGGCTCGACCCAGCAGGAACGCGAAGCTGCCGCCGCCGTGGCAGAAGCACAACTTCAGCGACTCGGGCAGCTTCTCGAACGCGCCCTGGAGGATCATCCCGAGGATGCTGAGCTGGGTCTCGGCGGGCATCCCGACCAGCCACGGCAACATGTGCCCGCGCATGCGCTCGCCGCCGAGCATGTCCCACGGGTGCACGAGTACCGGGATCTCCTCGGTGGCGCAGTGCGCGAGGAATTCCACGATCCCGTCGTCGCCGAGGTAGCGCTCGCCGACGTGGTTGCCGATGTGCACGCCTCGGTGCCCGGCCGCCGCCGCCCGGGACGCGGTCTCGCAGGCCGCGCCGATGTCCTGGAGCGGGACCTGGCTCAGCGGCAACAACCGCTCCGGGTCGAGCGAGCAGTAGTCGAGGATGCGGTCGTTGACCAGGTCGCACCACTCGACGGCGCGGGCGGGCTCGGCCGCGTAGCCGAACATCAGCGGTGTCGAGGAGATCGCCTGCACGTCCACGCCGAGCGCGTCCATGTCGGCCAACCGACGCTCGGGATCCCACAGCGGCGCGATCACCGGTCGGTACTCGTCCTCGCCGCTCATCATCATCCCGGTGCCGTCACCGTGGACCCGCAGCCACGGCTCGCCCGCACCCGTCAGGATGCGGCTCTCGGCCTGCGAGATCCTCGGGAAGACGTGCGAGTGGACGTCGATGACAGTCACGGAACCTCCGTGGTTCACCGCCGGGCTCGGCCGGCGGTCGGGGCAGTGGTGGAGATCGGGTCACGCGGCAGCGGGTCGGGCGGCAGCGGTGGTACCCGGGGTCAGGCGGAGGTGTCGGTGCGCGGCACGGTCCGCGGGCGCAGCGCGTCCGGCCACTGCCGACCCGGGTGGGTGGCACCGCAGTGCGGGCACGTGCGGTCGCCGTCGTAGAACGCCTCGAACAGCGGTGGCAGGTCGTCGACGATCGAACGCACCTGTACCGGCGAGCGGTTCACCAGGTGGTGACACTCGACGCAGTACCACTCGAACGCGTCGATCAGGCCCTCGGTCCGGCCGAACTCGACCACCAGACCGATGCTGCCCGGCTCCGGCCGCTGCGGCGAGTGCCGCACGTGCGGCGGCAGCAGGAAGACGTCGCCCTCGTTGATCTGGACGTCGACCGGCGGCTTGCCCTCTTCCTCCATCACCCGGAGCACCATGTTGCCCTGGAGCTGGTAGAAGAACTCCTCGATCGGGTCGTCGTGGAAGTCGGTGCGCTGGTTGGGCCCGCCCACCACGGTGACCAGCAGGTCGGCCTCCTGCCAGATCTGGATGTTGCCGACCGGGGGCTTCAGCAGGTCACGGTGCTCGTCGATCCATCGGGTGAAGTTGAACGGCAGGCCGTTGGTCAGTTTCGGCAGGCTCATCTCGCGGTTCCTTTCTCGCACGGTCGCTCGGTCGGCTCGGTGACTTCAGTCGCTTCGGTCGCCTTGGCCGCCTTGGTCGCCTTGATCGCCTTGGTCGCTTCGGGGCCGGACCGCGTCGGCCGGGTCCGACCCGGTGGAGCGGGGCCGCTGCGGCAGGTACGCGACGCAGGAGATCTCGATCAGCAGGTGCGGGTGCGGGAGTTGGTGCACCGCGACGGTCGTACGGGTGGGGCCGGTCTCGTCGAAGAACTCGGCGTAGACCTCGTTGTAGCCGCCGAAGTCGTTCATGCTGACCAGGTAGGTGGTGAGCGAGACCGCATCGGCCAGGCCGCCGCCGGCCGCAGCCAGCAGGTCGGCGATGTTCTCGATCACCGCCCGGGTCTGCGCCCGGATGTCCAGGTCGGTGGTCCCCATCGCGTCCGCGCTCGCGCCGACGAAGGTGCCGTCCGGCCGCCGGGAGCTGGTGCCGGACACGTAGACGAAGTCGCCGGCCCGCTTGACGTGCGGGAATCGGCCGCGCGGGGTGGCCTTGCCGGCGACCAGGATGCCGTCGTCGGCGCTCATCGGGTGGTCACCTCCGCGCGACCGAGGCCGGCCGCGGACACGCGCACGTGCACACCCTTGGGCAGTGGCATCGCGGCGGTGGCAGCCCCCGCGAGCACGACCCAGCCGGGCCGGAGTTCGAGACCGGCCTCGGCGGCCAGTCGGGCCGCCGCGATCAGCGAACGCAGCGGGTTGCCCAGGATCGCCGCCGAGGAGCCGCTCGCCACGACCCGCCCGTCGATCTCGACGAGCAGACCCAGGTTGCTCAGGTCCAGCCCGGCCGGGTCGTGCCAGGTGCCGAAGCCGAAGCCGGCCGCCGAGGCGTTGTCCGCGATCACGTCGGGGAGGGTGAAATCGAAGTCGGCGTAGCGCGAGTCCAGGACCTCGTAGGCGACCGCGACGCCGGCGACCGCGCGGACCGCCTCGGCGGGGGTGACCGTGCCGGACAGCGGGCTGCCGATCAGGAAGGCGATCTCCGGCTCGATCCGGGGATGGATCAGGCCGCCGGGGTCGAGTACGCCGCCCTCCTCCACCAGCATCGCGTCGGTGAGCAGGCCCCAGATCACGTCGTCCACGCCCATCTGGATCATCTTGGCGCGGCTGGTGAAGCCCATCTTGACGCCGATCAGCGCCTCGCCCCGGGCCAGCCGGCGGTCGATCACCGCGCGCTGTACCCGGTAGGCGGTGGTCAGGTCCAGGTCGGTGCTGTCGGTGGGGCGGGCCACCGTCCGGTGTGCGAGGGCGGCTTCGTCGAGGGTGTCGGCGAGGCGGGCGACGAGTTCGGCGTCGGTGTCGAGTCGGTTGTCGGTCACGAGGTCTCCTCCTGCGAGGTCGTCGCCGCGAAGGCGACCCGTACGTCGCCCAGCCCGTCGATCCGGGCCTCCAGCACATCCCCCGGGGCGACCGTCACCATCGGGCCGAGCGCGCCGGTGAGCACGGTGTCCCCGGCGCGCAGCGGGCGGCCCAGCCGGACGAGGGTGTCCGCGAGCCAGATCGCCGCGTTCAGCGGGTGGCCCAGGCAGGCCGCGCCGGTGCCGGTGGAGACCGGTTCGCCGCGCCGCTCCAGCACCATGCCGGCCAGGCGCAGGTCCAGGTCGCCGAGCGCCCTGGGCCGGTTGCCCAGCACGTACATCCCGGAGGAGGCGTTGTCCGCGACGGTGTCCGCGAGGGTGATGTCCCAGTCCCGCACCCGGCTGCCGCACACCTCGATCGCGGGCAGCGCGAAGGCGGTGGCCCGGATCAGGTCGGCGACGGTGTGCCGCTCGTGCGTCAGGTCGGCGTCCAGCACCAGGGCCACCTCGGCCTCGGCCCTGGCCTGGAGCACCGCGCCGACCGGGATCTCGGCGCCGTCGGGCACCGCCATGTCCGCGTACAACATGCCGAAGTCCGGCTCCTGCACCCCGAGTTGGCGCTGAACGGCGGCGGAGGTGAGGCCGATCTTGCGGCCGACCAGGCGGCGGCCCTCGGCAAGGCGACCCAGGGTCAGCCGCTCCTGGACCGCGTACGCGTCCTCGACGCCGGTGATCAGGTCACGGATCGGCGCGCACGGCACGCCGCTCCGCTCCGCGTGGAGCAACCGTTCGGCGGCCGCTTCGATTGCATTGCTCGTTGCCTGTGTCGCTGTCACTGTCGGGAACCGATCCTTCGGATCTTGATGCGGATGCGGATCTTGAATCAGATCTTGATGCAGATATTGACCGGCTCGGAGAAGAAGTCCAACGAGTACTCGCCGCCCTCCCGGCCGATCCCGGATGCCTTGATCCCGCCGAACGGCGTCCGCAGGTCGCGCAGATTCCAGCAGTTGACCCACACGATCCCGGCCTCGACGCGCGGGGCGACCCGATGCGCCCGGGACAGGTCGCGGGTCCAGACGGTGGCGGCCAGGCCGTACCGACTGTCGTTGGCGAGCGCGATCGCCTCGTCCTCGGTGTCGAACGGCAGCACGTGGCAGATCGGCCCGAAGACCTCCTCCTGTACGGTGCGCGCGCTCTGCGGCAGGCCGGTGAGCACGGTCGGCTCGACGTGGAACCCGCCGTCGCGCTCGTCGCCGAAGCTCGGCACCCCACCGCCGGCGACGACCGTGGCGCCCTCCGCGACCGCCAGCCGGTAGTAGGACAGCACCTTGTCCCGGTGCGCGGCCGAGATCATCGGCCCGTAGTCGGTCAACGCCCCTGCCCTTGAACCGAGTTCGGCCACGAAGGCGGCAAAGATCGAGCGCTCGACGTAGACCCGTTCGGTGCACAGGCAGATCTGGCCGGAGTGGGTGAACGCGGACCGGACGGTGCCCGCCACGGCCTCCTCGAAGTCCGCGTCGGCGAACACGATCGCCGGGTTCTTGCCGCCGAGTTCGAAGGACACCGGGGTGATGTGCTCGGCGGCCTTGCGCATGATCGCGGTGCCGGTCGCCGATTCGCCGGTGAAGGCGATCGCGTCGACGCCCGCATGCGCGGTGAGGAACTCGCCGGCCGCGCCCGCGCCATGACCGTGGATCAGGTTGAACGCACCGACCGGCAGCCCGGCTTCGTGGATCACCTCGGCCAGCAGCGTCGCGGTGCCCGGCGTCTCCTCGGACGGCTTGGCGACCACGGTGTTGCCGGCCGCGAGCGCGGGCGCGACCTTCCAGGTCAGCAGCAGGAGCGGGAGGTTCCACGGCGAGATGATCGCGACCACGCCCAGCGGGCGGCGCACGGTGTAGTTGAGCGCCTGGCCGACGCCGCCGCTCCAGCCGGGCACGGCGGTCGAGTGGGCGCGCTCGGGCCGGCCGTAGAGCAGGTCGGCGTAGGCCCGGAAGTTGCCGATCGCCCGCGGGATGTCGACGCCGGCCGCCAGTTCGCGCGGCTTGCCGGTGTCGGCGACCTCGGCGTCCACGAACTCGTCGAACCGGGCCTGGATCCCGTCCGCGATCCGCCGCATCGCCTCGGCCCGCACCTCGACACTCGCCACCCCCCACTCGGCCAGCGCCCCCCGCGCGGCCGCCACGGCGGCATCCACAACCCCCCGATCGGCCTCGGGCACGTCCCCCACGACGGCCCCGTCCACCGGGTTCACCAGCGCAAAGACGCCGTCACCCGCCCGGGTGAACTCCCCCGCCACATAGTGCGCAGGCAGCACACCCTCCCCGGCCACCGACCGTCCCATCGCCCATTCCCTTCGCCGCAAGCCCCATCACAGGGAGCCTCTCCCGCCAACGACATGCCCGTCCAATACTCTTTGGACCGCAACACATGCCCTTTTCGGTATGACGAAGCGGGTCGGCGACCGGCCGGCCAAAACCGTCCGACCCCCACCCTCAGCCCGGTGGCCCGCAACCGTCACGTGCGGCGTTGGCGGCCAACACGGCGCGCAGGATGGCGTCCGAGGCCGGCAATGACGTCCCGGGCTTGATCGTCAGCAGGTACTGCACACTGCCCGCCGAACACCGGGCGAAGTATCCCGAGCCCTGGCCGTCGATCACATGCGACTCGGCAACCTTTCCCACCGTCTCGGGAGTGGGCGCTCGCGCGTATTCGAGGTCGGCCAGTACGCCGCGACGCACCTCCAGCCGAAGCGCCGACACCTCGTTCGGCTTCGCCGCCTCCGAAACGACGCAGTCCTCCCACCCGGAATCGCGCCCCGACCAGCGCTCGACCCAGGTGGGATGCGCACCGAGATCGACCCCGGCCGGCGACACTCCGCACAACGTCGCCCCCTGCCCAAACGCGGTGGGCACCACCTCGCCCCGCCGAGCCGGCGCGGGCAGCTCCGGCATCGTGCAGCCCGCCTTCCGCCGCGCGACGTTGGTCAACGTCACCATCGTCGACGCGATCCGCTCCCGGTTCCCGGCCCTCCCGGGCACCCCGAGTCGGAGGGGTCGCTCGGGGCTGTGCACATCCTCGGCGGTCACCCGGGCGAACGATGTCCCCCCATCGGCCATGCAGGGCGGAACTCGCAGCCAACCATCGAGATCCGAGGCCATGCCGAGCAGCCCATCCCCCAACGGCATCGAAATCGGCAGCCGGGCGCCAACGCCGTAGTGCTGGCCGGTCGACCAGTAGTCCCCGTCGAGGGCGTACCGAAACGCGACCTGCGGCCGGCCCCGGACCTTGCTGTACACCAAGCACTCATTGCCACCGGAGGCCGGATAGCGAAGCGCATCCTTCCGCACCGCCTCCCCGTACTCCCCAGGTGGCAACAACGTCGCCAACTCGTCCGCGCTCAGCAACCCCCAGCAATAGCTCCGCGCCCGATCCGACGTGCTCCGCGTCGACAGGAACACGACCAGCCCCACGATCAGCCCGACAACCAGGACCCCGACAAGCACAAGGACACCGCGCCGACGACCGAGAAACGCTTTCACTTCATCACGATTTCCGACGGAACAATCGCACTGTAAGCACGACCGGCCTCATTACCGAGTTCCACGCTCTTATAAGTCGGGTTTTCCGCCATCCAGGTTCTCATGACACCTTCCACCTGAACCCGTCCGCTGACATACGCGCCGTGCACTTGCTCCCTTGCCTGCTCACCTGCATCAGGCGGAAATGCTTGATAAAATTCCCCGACGATCCCATTTACGCCTACGGTTGCGATGGCTGCGATGGGAGCGATGATGCCATGAGTCTGGACTGCCGCCGCAGCCTTGAAGAGTGCACCGGCGGATATCCCGTCGATGCTCGCGCCGACCCACCGCTCGTATCGCTTGTCGGCTTCACCCTCTGCCAGGTCGCTCGCAGCCGCCCGGTCCAGAACGTCCTTCGATACAGCCGCATCCAGGAATCCGAAGGCATCGCCGGAGTCCCTCGCAAATGTCTGCACTCGGCCGAAGTCCGGTTGCGCCGACTCCCCCGCTATGAGACTCAGAGCGGCGCGCGTGTACCTTTCCTCGGCCTCCTTCAGTACGGTGATGTTCGCCGGTTCCTCAGCCAGCCCGGAAAGCACATTTCGCATGGTCTCGCGCGGAATATTCGCAGTGGGACTCGCTTGCGGAATCGCGTTCGTATCCTTGGTGGCACTTTCCTGAGTCAGCGCGAGATGCAGAGATTCCGAATTTTTCGCCAGAATCTCGGTCAGGCTCCCACGCAGGGCGCCGGACTCGCTCAGGATCGGAGGAGCATCCTTCGCACCGAGCGTGGTCATCACGTTCTCCACCACACCGGCCATGGCGGGTGTGGTCAGTCGGCCGTGGTCGCCGCAACGAGGGCATCACCGAACGCGTCGAGGTGGGGGCGTTCCCGGTCGACCGGGTTCAGCGGATCGACGAGGGCGTGCGTGAAGGCGATCTGCTCCACGTGTGCCTTGCCCTTCGGGCCGGTGAAGAAGTCCGTCGACGCGTCGGCGTTGTGGGAAAGGGTCACCAGGAACCCGTTGACCGGGTCGCGGGCCGGATCCGAGCCCCACCCCTGACCGTTGTTCATCGACTTGTCGAAGGCCAACAGGTCCTCGCCCACCGCGCCCAGGAACTTGGTGTCGTACGTGCCCTCCCGCAGTAGCCGATCGAGCTTTTGATATCCGAATACCGACCCATTGCCGGGCCCTCCGGTGGTCTGCTCCACCTCGCGCCCGGCCTCCTTGAGACGCCGCATCCACTCGGCGTCGCCCGCCAGTTCCGCGCCGGCCGTGGAAAGTGCACCCCTGACCCGCCCCTCGATCAGCCTGGCCGTTTCGCGCGTCGCCTTCGGGCCGCCCGCGCCGCCGAGCGTTTCCAGTTTCTCGGTGGCGTCGAGCAGGCGTCCGGGACCGAGCATTCTCAGGAGTTCGGCATCGA
Source organism: Embleya sp. NPDC005971 (assembly GCF_040629175.1). Taxonomy (NCBI): domain Bacteria; kingdom Bacillati; phylum Actinomycetota; class Actinomycetes; order Kitasatosporales; family Streptomycetaceae; genus Embleya; species Embleya sp. NPDC005971. The sequence goes on from NZ_JBEXUX010000010.1 coordinate 155,396, forward strand.
AACCCGGGTTTGTGCCATTCTGCTTGAGCAGGGTTTCCAGGAAGGCGAGATCCTGCGCGTTCACTTTCCCGGTGTCGAGCTTGGACAGGAGTTCGGTGGCGCGCATCGCATCAGCGGTCGAGTCTCCCCCGAGCGCACGGGCGTTGAAGTCGTCCTTGGGGCCGAAATCCACGTTCTTGCGCATCGTATTGGCGGCGACAACGTCGGCGTCGGTCGCCTTCTGCAGCGCGGCGGCGATGCGAGCGGCTATGTCCTTGGCCTGCGATTCGAGTGAGGCGTGCTCGCTGTCCGTATCGGCCTGCCAGGTGAGGCGGCCGTCGGGATGGCGGGTGATCCTGCTGCGGCGGGCGGCTTCGAGCGCATCCCGGACCGCGTTCCGTGCCGCCCGCAATTCGCCTGCGGCCTCCCGAGCGATCGACGCCATCGCCCCGGACTCGGCTCGGATGGCTTCCAGTTGGGCACCGACATAGCCGATGAGCTCCACCGCCCGACGACCGTCGTTGCTGTCCCAACCGCCGCCGCGCAAGGGGCCGATCACCTCGTGCTCCACCGACTCCCGGCGCCCGTTCATCGCCGCGCTCAGTTGTTCCCAGGAAGCGGCGACGGCATCGAGCGCGTCCGGTGAACAAGCTTCGAGATCCTCGATGGTCAACGTCACGGAAACAATCTCCCGACTTCATGAGCCAATCGTTCCGCGCCGACCGCCCGGAACGGCGACGAGATTAGCAGTCGAGACGATCCGCCTCCGGCGAAATATGCACCCACTCGATATAGCCGATAACATTTAATGCAAAAAGTCCGAATCATCCGGCAGGCTGCTTTTGCGGAATGATCCATTTCTGTTTTCGAGGGCTCGCCCGCAAGTATGCTCGGTCGCGTTTCGTGGCCCTGTCGGGCCGATCCATTTTCCCGATCACGAAAAGAGTTCTCATGGCCGGCGGCGAGAGCATGGACATGATCATCAACCCCTGGCGCTACCAGGATTCCGCCGCACCCGCACCACCCGAAGCCAAGCCCACCGACCCACTGGCGACCCGGCTCCAGTCAACGATCGACCCGGGCGGCGGCGGATCGGTCCGGGTCGACGCGAGCGTACTCGACACCTCGGCGACCCGACTGGAGCAACTGCGCGGCGAAGTCCAAGGCAGCGTTCAGAACTCGCTCCGAGGCGGGACCGATCACGCCGCGGTGGGTCGAAATCTGGAGGTCACCAAAGCCGTCCAGTACGTACACGATCGTTGGACGGAGAAGCTGACCCATCTGCTCGAAGACATGCAGGAGCGGGTGACCCGGGTCCGCAAGGCGGCGGACAACTGGGATCACACGGAGGCCAACGTCACTCGGTCCATGCAATAGGCCGCCCGCCGGCACGAGGAGCCGTCGTCGACCAACCCCCTGAGGCGAGCATCTAATGCCTAGGATCAGTTTGACCCATTAGTATGACGGGCGGTAGAACTGACTCAGCACCCCGCCGAAGAAGGTAGAGATCATGGGTATCGCCGCCGTTCCCCAGGTTGTACATCGTTTTGTGGAGGTTGGCGGGGTTCGGGTGTTCTATCGGGAGGCCGGGCCCGTGGATGCGCCCACGCTGCTGTTGTTGCATGGGTTTCCGTCGGCGTCGCATCAGTTTCGTCGGCTGATGGATGTGTTGGGCAACGACTTTCGGCTGGTTGCGCCGGACTATCCCGGTTTCGGGCACACCGAGGTGCCGGCCGGGTTCGAGTACTCGTTCGAGCGGCTCGCCGATGTGATCGAGGGGTTCGTGGACGCACTCGCGTTGGAGCGGTACGTGCTCTACACCTTCGACTTCGGTGGCCCGGTCGGCCTGCGGCTGGCCGAGCGGCGGCCGGCGGCGGTGGCCGGGCTGATCGTGCAGAACGCCAACGCGTACGACGAGGGTCTGTCCGAGATGGCCCGCGGCTTCGTCGCGCTCACCCCCGACGTGCCGGGCGCCCGGGAGCAGGCCGCCGAGCTCCTGGTGTTGCCGGTCACCCGGGGCCAGTACGAGGGCGGCACCGCCGACCCGACCCTGGTGGCCCCCGACGGCTGGACCCTGGACCAGCACTTCCTGGACCGGCCGGGGCGCAAGGAGGCCCAGGTCGATCTGGCGCTGAACTACCACACCAACGTCGCGCTCTACCCGAAGTGGCAGACCTGGTTGGCCGAACACCGCCCGGCCACGCTCATCCTCTGGGGCCGCAACGACATCTTCTTCCCGGAGCCCGGTGCCCACGCCTACCTGGCCGACCTCCCCGACGCCGAGGTGCACATCCTGGACACCGGCCACTTCGCCCTGGAGGACAAGCTGCCGGAAATCGCCCCGCTGATCGCCGACTTCCTCACCCGCGTCGGCACCGGCGGCTGATCGCGACCGCCGAGCGGGGCACGGGGCGGCCAAGGGCGGGAAGGTGCCGCGTGGCGGGGCGAGTGGGCGATAGGTTGGCAAACACGTTGTTGCCGAACGAAAGCGGTTCCCGGTGGATGTCGCCCGCGCCATGGCCCACGACCCGCACGGTGTCTTCGCCCGGATGCGTGAGGCCGGCCCCGTGCATGCGATCGTCGCGCCGGACGGCAGCCCCGCATGGCTGGTCACCAGGCACGCGGACGTCCAGGCGGCCCTCGGCGACCCCCGATTCTCGCTGGACAAACGGCACGCCAAGCCCGGCGGCTACAAGGGCTTCGAACTCCCGCCCGCCCTGGACGCCAACCTGCTCAACATGGACCCGCCCGACCACACCCGCCTGCGCCGCCTCGCCGGCCAAGCCTTCACCCCGCGACACACCGCCGACCTGCGCCCCCGGCTCGAACGCACCGTCGAAGCCCTGGCCGACGAGTTGGCCGGCCGTGAACGCGTCGACCTGGTCAAGGACTTCGCATCGCCCTTCGCGGTCGGCGTGATCTGCGAACTGCTCGGCGTCCCGGTCGAGTCCCGGTCCGACTTCCGCACCTGGACCAACGCGGTACTGGGCGCGGACGCCACCCGCGAGGGCATCCGCTCGACGGTGCGCGAGATGTACTCGTTCTTCGTCGCGCTGCTCGCCGCCAAGCGCGCCGACCCCGGGCCCGACCTGTTGTCCGCGCTGATCGCCGCCCGGGACGCCGACGACCGGCTGAGCGAGGACGAACTCACCTCGCTTGCCTTCCTGCTGCTCTTCGCAGGCTATGAAAACTCGAGCAATCTGATGGCCGGTGCCCTGTACGCGACGATCGAGGACGAGGCGTTGCGCGACGCGCTACGCGCCGATCCGGCGGCGATTCCGGTGCTGGTCGAGGAGGTGGCCCGGCACATGTCGCCGGCCCTGCTCGCGATCCGCCGCTTCCCGCTCCGGGACGTCGAACTCGGCGGCGTCACCATCCCGGCCGGCGACACGGTCTTCCTGTCCATCGCGGCGGCCAACCGCGACCCGCGCCGCTACGCCCGCCCGGACCGGATCCGGCTCGACCGCCCCGATCCGGCCCGCCACCTGAGCTTCGGCCAGGGCATCCACTACTGCATCGGCGCGCCGCTGGCCCGTCTGGAGGCCGAACTCGCGGTCCGCACCGTCCTGACCCGCTTCCCGAAGGCACGCCGGTACGCGCCGATTTCCTGGCAGCCCTCGGTCCGGGTTCGCGGCCTGGGTTCCCTGCCGGTCGAACCGGGCAACTGACCGCGCCCGAACGGCCGACTGTCACAACTGTGTGCGAACCCGGTCCGGCGGCCGGTTACCCCGTGACGTCCGGGCCGAAAAGCACGACAGTGTAGGCAGCACGACAGGGGATCGACGGTGCGACGCCACGACCGTCGAAGGGCGGCGTGCAACGGATGGGGAGTCGGAGCAGATGTCTGTTCGTCGAGCGGTTGCCACGCATGTGCACGAGCACCGTGTGCCGGGCGTGCGTTGGTGGACCCGCCGCACCACGCAGGCCGCCGCGATGTGCGCGCTGATGATCGTGGCATTGGTCGTCGGACCTTCACTCGGCATCCTGCCGTCGCTGTCCGAGCGCGTCGACGGCGTCAGCCGGATCACGAACATGGTCCACGACTCGGACACGCCGGTCCACAAGCGCTGACCTCGGGCGACACCCGGGCCCGCGCGCCCGACTTGCCCACAGCGCCGAACGCTCCGGGCACCGCCGGCGCCCGGAGCTCCTCGGGCGCGGGTCAGAGCTGCACCGACTCGATCACCCGCCGCAGGCCGACCTCCAGGACCTGCGGGTCGTTGTCGTCCCTCGTGACGTGGTCGAACAGCACCCCCTGGAGCAGCGCGAGCATGACGTGCCCGTCCAGGGGCGCGTTCGTGGACCCCATCGCCAGTGCGATCACCTCCGCGAGGCCGCGGAACTCGGCCTGGCACCGGATCAGCGCCTCGCGCACCAACGGCTCGCGTGCGCCCGCGAGTTCCAGCTCCAGGCGAGCCAACTGCACGTCGCGCGTCGCATCCCACCACACGCGCATGAACCGGGCCAGCTCCACGTAGTCGATCACGATCGGCCGGACCGCCGTCATCCGCATCAGCTCGTGGGTGACCTGGCCCGCGTACTCGCGATCCAGCGCGGCCATCCGTTCGACCACCGCCAGGATGAGCTGATCGCGGGTCTTGAAGTAGTACGTGACCGAGCCGTTGGGCAGCCCCGCCTCCTCCTGTACCGCGCGGTGGGTCAGCCCGCGCAGACCGTGGGTGGCCAGCACCCGGATCGACGCGTCCAGCATCAGCGTGCGCCGGTCCACCCGACCGGAGCCTATGACCGGGGCGGGCGCGTCGGGTGTGACCGGTGCGGCCGAAGTCACGACGTGGGGTTCGGACGGAGTGCTGTCGGGATCGTTCACGTGCGGCATGTCTCCAGTATCCCCGAGCTTATCCCCGAGCTTGACGCCTGTAGAAATATTCTCTACAACTATAGAACTTACTTCTACGAACGTAGGAACATCCGATGGCTTCCTCAGGGATACCCGCCACCGAGTCCACGATCGGGGCCCGCGCCAACCCCTCCGACGCGTCCGACGCCGTCGCTGCGGCCCTCTCCCCCGGCCGCCCGGTGAACCCGAAGCTCGTCCTGCTGCTCGTCTGCGTCGCCCAGTTCGTACTGCTGGTCGACGACACGATCGTCAACGTCGCGCTGCCGACCATCGGGGACGATCTCCACTTCACCGAGAGTTCGTTGTCCTGGGTCACCAACGCCTACTTCCTGACCTTCGGCGGCTTCCTGCTGATCGGCGGCGGCCTGGCCGATCTGCTGGGCCGGCGCCGCCTGTTCGGCATCAGCCTGATGCTGTTCGTCCTGGCCTCGGCGGTCTGCGGGATCGCGCCCACCGACGGTGTGCTGATCGGCGCGCGGGCCGCGCAGGGCATCGCCGGCGCGCTGCTCTCCCCCGCCGCGTTGTCCATCCTGCTGGCGACCTTCCGCGAACCGGCCGAGCGAGCCCGCGCACTCGGCACCTGGGCCGCACTCACCGGACTCGGCGCGGCCACCGGACTGCTGCTCGGCGGCGCGCTCGTCGAGTGGACGCACTGGCGCTGGATCTTCCTGATCAACCTGCCCATCGGTGCCGTCGCCCTGCTCGCGCTGCCCCGAGTGATCGGCCCGGACGATCGCGAAGCGGTGCGCCGTGTACCGGACTTCGCCGGCGCGGCGATCGGGACCGCCGCCGTCCTGACGCTGGTCTACACCGTGGTGGAGACCGATACGCACCCGTGGGACTCGACCCGGACCCTGCTCGGCCTGGCCGTCGCGGCGCTGCTCGCCCTCGGCTTCACGCTGCGCCAACGCACGGCGGCCGAACCGCTGTTGCCCCGTGCGTTGTTGCGGATGCGGCATCTGGTCCTGGCGGACGTCCTGGTACTGGTCGCGGCCGGTGGCCTGTTCGCGATGTTCTTCTTCCTGACCCTGTACATGCAGCGGGTCCAGGGGTGGTCCCCGATGCGTACCGGCTCGTCGTTCCTGCCGTTCAGCGTCGGCATGGGCCTGGGGGCGGCGATATCCACCAAACTGATCGCGAAACGTGGTCCGTTGCTGCCGGTGAGCGTGGGACCGGCGATCGCCGCGGGCGGCATGTGGCTGATGAGCCGCCTGGACGAGCACAGTTCGTACACCTGGCACCTGCTGCCCGCGCTGGTGGTCACCGGCCTCGGCCTGGGCGTGGCGTTCGTCGCGATCATCCACACCGCGACCGGCGGCGCGGGCGAGGGCGAAGGCGGCGTCGCCTCGGCCATGGTGACGACCTGTCAGCAGATCGGCGCGGCGATCGGCATCGCGGTCCTGGTCACGATCGCGACCAACCACACCAAGGACCGGATCGCCGCCGGCGTGCTCAAGGAACGGGCCGCGGTGGAGGGATTCAGCCGAGCCTTCGAGATCCAGGCGGGCCTGATGGGCGTGGCGGCCCTCCTGGGCATCGTGGTCGGCGTGGCCACCCGACGACACCACGCCGGTCGCAAGTAGGTCCGACCGAAGGTGCGGGCCCGGTCGGTGCGCGGCGCACCGACCGGGCCCGAGTCGGTTGCCCTCGAAGTCGAGTCGCCTGCCGTCGAGAGCGGGTCGAGGCCGGCCCGGGGCTCGGGTCCGCCGAACCGGTGAACTCCGGCCGAGTCGTGCGTGTCCTCGCGATCGTGGGTCCCGGACATGTGCAAGACACTCGGCATGGACACCACCTCTGCCACGTCGCGCCGTACGTTGCTGATGGGCGCCGCCGCCACCTTCGGTCTGCTGACCTTCGCCACCCCGTCCGCCGTCGCGACCGACGGACAGCCCGCCCCCCGCCCCGCCTTCGTCCGACAACCGGTATGCGAGGTCGAGGCCGGGCCGCGGCGCATCGCGGTGACCTTCGACGACGGTCCGCATCCCGAGTACACCCCGCAGGTGCTGCGGGTGTTGCGCAGATACCGCGTGCCCGCCACGTTCTGCGTGGTGGGTACGGAGGTCGAGCGGCACCCCGAGCTGCTCCGCGCGATCCACGACCAAGGCCACGCGATCGCCGGCCACACGTGGTCGCACGCCGATCTGCAACAACTCTCGCCGACCGCCGTCGCCGAGGAGGTGGAACGCGGTCTGAGCGCGATCGGCCGCGTGTTGCCGGACCTTCGGGTCGACTGGTTCCGCGCGCCGTACGGCCGGTGGTCGTCCGAGGTGATGGGCGTGCTGAGCGCGAACGGCCTGAACCCACTGGGCTGGTCCGTCGATCCGCGGGACTGGGAGCGGCCCGGCGCACCCGAGATCGTCAAGCGGGTGCTGGCCGCGACCACGACCGGCTCGATCATCCTCAACCACGACGCGGGCGGCGACCGCGAGCAGACGGTGGCCGCACTCGAAGTGTGGCTGCCCCGACTGCTGACGAGCGGCTACCGCTTCGTCCAGCCCTGACCCGACCGGGCCTGCGGCGCCTCGGGCTCCTGCCCCCACGCCGCAGGCATCACCCCCGCCCGCTGAGGCGCGGATCGGCTTCCGGGTGTCGGTGTCGGCTGGCACACCGACAATTCGGCCACAAGCGACATCCGTGTCTCCGGGGAGTCGATGTCCAGCCATCGGGCACGTCTGCGCACCGTTTTCGGCGCCAAGCACACCTGGCTCGTCCTTGCCGTCGTCATAGTCCTGATGTCGGCTACCCAATTCTGGCTGCCGGGCTGGTGCTCCTGGTTCCTGTTCCCCGTCATCCACATCGCCGGGGGCATCGCCATCTGCTGGAACGTGGACGACCGGGAGATCGCCGAAGACGAGCGCATGGAGTAGCGGGCCCAATCCGGGCGGCGCGGCCCGGAGCACCCCGAGCACCCGGTCACCCGCGGGCGAATGCCTCGGCGCGCTTGGTGCAGGTTTCGCAGCGGCCGGTCAGCGCGACCGCGGTCGGATCGAGGGCGAAGCCCTGTTCGCCGGCCAGTCGGGCGGCGACCCCGTCCAGCAGGTCGCCCGGCGCGTGGCTGACCGTGCCACAGACGCGGCAGCGCACATGCACGTGTGTGCCGCCCACCAGGTGGCCCGCCAGGTGGTAGGTGGCCGCGTCGTGCCGCAGCCGGGTGAAGGCGACCAGGTCGAGGCGCTCCAGCGCGTCCAACGCGCGGTAGATGGTGGTGCGATGCACGCCCGGCGCCGCGCGGGAGACCGCGGCGAAGATCGCGTCGGCGCTCAGATGTTCGTCGGCGTCCGCGAGTGCCCGAAGCACCGCGGTGCGCGCCACCGTGACCCGCTCGCCGTGCGCGCGGATCTGCCGCACCGCCTCGACGACCGGGTCGGGGGTGGGGTGCTGCACACCGTCGTCCATATGCAACAGTGTCGCATCTGGCCGGTGGGCAGCCCGACCTGGGGTGCCGGGCCGGCGACGGCGATACGAGACATCCAGGGACGACGAAGGACGGTGGGTGCGGTGGTGGTCCGGGAGCGCGACGACGCCTGCCCCGGAGTCGTGGACACGTCGCCGGCCGACGACGGCCTGATCGCGCGCGTACGCCTCCCGGGCGGCCGGCTCGACCCGGCCCAAATTCGCGAACTCGCGGTCCTGGCCGAGCGATTCGGCACCGGCTCGGTCGACCTGACGGCACGCGCCAACGTGCAGCTGCGCGGCTTGGCCGAGGCCGACCTGCCCGCCTTCGCCGACGCCGTGGCCGCGGCCGGTCTGATGCCCTCGCGCAGCCACGACCGCGTGCGCAACATCCTCGCGAGCCCCCTCGCCGGCCGCGATCCGAACGCCCTGCTGGACGCCGACGCCGTACTCGCCGCCGTCGACCGGGCCCTGTGCGCCGCACCCGACCTGACCGCCCTCTCCGGCCGCTTCCTGGTCGGCATCGACGACGGCGGGCTCCCGATCGCCTCGGCCCGGCACGACCTGGACCTCGTCGCCCACACCGAGCACACCTTCGCGCTGCACGTCGCCGGCCACGACACGACCCGGCGCTTCGGCCCCGCCGACGCCCCGGCGGCCGTCGTGCACACGGCCCGCGCGTTCCTGGCCGCCCGCGCCCGATCCGGCGCCTGGCACATCCGCGAACTCCCCGACGGGGCGGCCCGTTTCGCCGCCGACCTCGCGGCCGATCCCGGCCTGCCCGACCACGCTCCCGCGGGCCCCGCCCGATCCCGGCGAGCCGACGCCGGCCAACCGCCGATCGGCGTACTCGCCCAATCCGACGGCCGCTTCGCCGTCGGAGCCCTGGTGCCACTCGGCCGCCTGACGCAGCATCACCTGGCCGCCCTGATCGCGCTGCGGACCGAACTGCGGATCACCGGCGGTCGAGGCGTCGTGCTTCGTGACGTGACCGACCCGGACGCGACCCTGGCCGCCCTCGAAGCGGCCGGCCTCCCCTGCGACCCCGCCTCCCCGTGGCGCGGCGTGACCGCGTGCAGCGGCCTGGGCGCATGCCGCCGAGCATTGGCCGACGTGCGCACCGAGGCCACCCGGCACGCCCTGGGCCGCCGCTCCCCCGACGCCGCCCCGGACCGCGCCGACACCCACTGGGTCGGCTGCTCCCGGGCCTGCGGCAAGCCCGCCGGCGCGACGCTCCTGGTCGCCCGCGAGGACGGCACCTACGAAACCGCCCCGCCCCACCCGCCACACGACCACCCCCTCGGGCAAAGGAGCAGCCGACGTGGATGACTGGATCAAGGACGGTGCCGAGATCTATCGGCGCTCGTTCGCGACCATCCGGGCCGAGGCGGACCTGGCCCGCTTTCCCGAGGATGTCTCGCGCGTCGTCGTTCGGATGATCCACGCGTGCGGCATGACCGACCTGCCGCAGGACGTCGGCTTCCATCCCGAGGTGGCCCGGGCCGGGGCCGAGGCGTTGCGGGCCGGCGCGCCGATCCTGTGCGATGCCAACATGGTGGCCTCCGGGGTGACCCGCAAGCGGCTGCCCAAGGACAACGACGTGCGCTGTCTGCTCACCGATCCGCGGACGCCGGTGCTGGCCGCCGAGCAGGGCACCACCCGCAGCGCCGCTGCCGTGGACCTGTGGGTCGACGACCTCGCCGGTGCCGTGGTCGCGGTCGGGAACGCGCCCACCGCGCTGTTCCGCCTGCTCGAACTGATCGACCGGGGCGCGCCGCACCCGGCCGCGATCGTCGGCATCCCGGTCGGCTTCATCGGCGCGGCCGAGTCCAAGCAGGCCCTGGCCGAACACCCCGCCGGCATTCCCTACCTCGTCGTCCACGGCCGCCGCGGTGGCAGCGCGATGACCGCCGCCGCCCTGAACGCCCTGGCGAGCGAACAGGAATAGCCGCGGCGCCGAACCGGAGTCCGCCCGGATTCCGGAGCCGAAAGCCCCGAACCGCACCGCACACCCGCACCCCGCACCCATCCCCCAGGAGCGCAGCGTGACCACCACCGGCCGCCTGTACGGCATCGGCCTCGGCCCGGGCGACCCCGAGCTGATCACCCTCAAGGCACATCGCCTGATCACCTCGGCCGACGTGGTCGCCTACCCGGTCAAGAAGGGTGCGCGCGGCGTCGCGATCACCATCGCCGAGCCGTATCTGAGCGACACCCAGCTGCGCCTCCCGCTCGAATACCCGGTGACCACCGAGAGCACCGACCACCCGGGTGGGTACGACGGCGCGCTCGCCGACTACTACGACTCGACCGCCGCCGAGATCGCCGCGCATCTGGACGCCGGTCGCGACGTCGCGGTGTTGTGCGAGGGCGACCCGTTCTTCTACGGCTCGTACATGTACTGGCACGAACGCCTCGCCGACCGCTACCCGGTCGAGGTCGTGCCCGGGGTGACCTCGGTCAGCGGGGCGGCGGCGGTGTTGGGACGGCCGCTCGTGCAACACGACGAGGTGCTCACGATCCTGCCCGGCACGCTGCCGCCCGAGGTGCTCGCGGCGCGGCTGCGGACCACCGACTCGGCCGCGGTGATCAAGCTCGGCAAGCGGCATTTCCCGGCCGTACGCGATGCGTTCGAGCAGGCCGGCTTGGCCGATCGCACGTGGTACGTGGAGCGGGCGACCACCGATCGGCAGCAGGTGCGCCCGCTCGCCGACGTGGTTCCGGACGAAGTGCCGTACTTCTCCCTGGTGATCACCCCGTCCGCCGCCCCCGGCGGCGAGTTCGCCACCAACCGCACCCCGTGCGCGCCCGAGCCGGCGTACGTGTTGCCCGAACCCACCGGCGAGCTCGGCTCGATCGACGTGGTCGGCCTCGGGCCGGCCGGTCCGCAATGGCTCACCCCGGACGCGCACGCGGCCCTCGCCGCCGCGGACCACCTGGTCGGCTACGGCCCGTACGTGGACCGCGTCCAGCCCCGCCCCGGCCAGAAGCGCCATCGCACCGACAACCGGGTCGAGGCCGAACGCGCGCGGCACGCCATCGCGTTGGCCGAGGCGGGCGGCCGGGTCGCGGTGGTCTCCTCCGGCGACGCGGGCGTGTTCGCGATGGCGTCCGCCGTACTGGAGGCGGCGCACGAGACCGCGACCGAGGTCCCGGTCCGGGTGGTCGCCGGGCTGTCCGCGATGCAGGCCGTGGCGTCGCGGGCGGGGGCGCCGCTGGGTCACGACTTCTGTGTGATCAGCCTGTCCGCGATCCTCAAGCCGTGGGACGTGATCGAGCGTCGGCTGACCGCCGCCGCCGAGGCGGACCTCGCGGTCGCGATCTACAACCCGGCCTCCAAGACCCGGCGCACCCAGGTCGCGGACGCCCGCGACCTGTTCCTCAAGCATCGCGCCCCGGGCACCCCGGTCGTGGTCGGCCGCGACGTCGGCGGCCCGACCGAGTCGGTGCACGTGGTCCGGCTGGCCGACCTGGACCCGGAGCTGGTGGACATGCGTACGCTGCTGATCATCGGCTCGTCGCAGACCCGCACCTACCCCCGGCCGGACGGCGGCACCGGCGTGTACACGCCGCGACGCTACCCGGCCTGACGGCCCGAGCCGTGTCGACGACGATCCCGGGTCGGGTCGCCCCCGCACGGCCGGGGCGGCCCGGTCGAGGCGCCGAGATCGACGCGCGACGGTCGTATGTCACAGTGAGTGGCGTGCGCGACTCACGTCCCGGCCGCCGCGGCCGACCCGTCCAGGACCCACCGCGCGGCGGCTGCCGCGTCGGTGACCTGTTCCGGCGCGCACACCCGGGGACGGCGGATCAGCACCACCGGCAGGCCCAGCTCCCGGGCGGCGGTGAGCTTGGCCGCGGTGAGGGCGCCGCCGCTGTCCTTGGTCACGATCGCGTCGATGCGCCGGTCACGCATCAGCGCGATCTCGTCCCCGACGGTGAACGGGCCCCGGGACAACAGGACTTCGCAGGCCCGCGGGAGCGCTCCGGTCGGCGGCTCGACGCTGCGCAGCAGGAACCACAGGTCGTCCAGGTGGGCGTAGGGCGCGGTCTCCAGGCGACCCGTGGTCAGGAACACCCGTCGGGCCAGGCCGGGCAACACCCGCGCGGCTTCGGCCGCGGAGTCGACCGGATACCAACGGTCACCCGGCACGGCCGTCCATCCCGGCCGTTGCAGGCGCAGCAGCGGGACGTGCGCCTCGGCACACGCGGCGACCGCGTTCGCCGAGATCCGGGCCGCGAACGGGTGGGTGGCGTCGACCACCGCCGCGACGCCGCGCGCCCGCAACCACGCGACCAGTCCGGGCACGCCGCCGAAGCCGCCCACCCGGGTCTCGCCGACCGGCAGCACGGGTGCGCTGGTCCGCCCGGCCAGCGACGAGACGACACACAGCCCCGGTACGTCGACCAGACGCGCGGCAAGCACCCTCGCCTCGGCGGTACCGCCGAGCAACAACACCACGCGGCCCGCCCCGGCCCGGGAGGCGAGCGGGACGGGCGCCTCGGTGAATGCCTCCGCTCCGCCGGGTCCACCGGATCCGCTCGACCCGCTCGACCCGCTCACGATTGGCTCCTCGACCGATGACCGGCCCCGATCGTCTGCGCCGCGGCTGGACCACCGGCGCGTGTGCGACCGCCGCGACGACCGCCGCCTACCAGGCCCTGTTGACCGGCGAGTTCCCCGACCCGGTGACGGTATGGCTGCCCGGCGGCCAGACGCCCGCGTTCGCGCTCGCCGTCGAGGAGCTCACCGCGCCCACCCGGGTCGCCATGGCCGGTGTGGTCAAGGACGCCGGCGACGACCCGGATGTCACCCACGGTGCGCTGATCCGGGCCACCGTCCGGCACGCGGCGCCCGGCACCGGGGTGACCTTCCGGGCCGGCCCCGGCGTCGGCACGGTGACCCTGCCCGGCCTCCCGCTCGCGGTCGGCGAACCCGCCGTCAATCCCGTGCCACGCAAGCTGATCCGCGAAGCGGTGGCCCGGGTGGCCGCCGCGCACGGCGGTACCGGCGACGTCACGGTCGAGTTGTCCGTGGACGACGGCGCCCGGATCGCCGAACAGACCTGGAATCCGCGCCTGGGCATCCTGGGCGGGCTGTCCATCCTGGGCACCACCGGCGTCGTCATCCCGTACTCGTGCTCGGCCTGGATCGACTCGATCCGGCGCGGCATCGACGTCGCGCTGGCCACCGGCGAGACACACGTGCTCGGCGCGACCGGCACCACCTCGGAGCGGGTCGGGGCGCAGGTGTGCGGCCTGTCCGGCACCGCGCTGTTGGACATGGGCGACTTCGCCGGCGCGCTGCTCAAGTACCTGCGTCGGCACCCGATCCCGCGCCTGACCATCGCCGGCGGCTTCGCCAAGCTCTCCAAGCTCGCCGACGGCCATCTCGACCTGCACTCGGGTCGCTCGCAGGTGAACCTGGACGCGCTCGCCGACCGGGCCGCGGCGGTCGGCGGCGACGCCGCGTTGGCCGCGCACATCCGCGCCGCGAACACCGCCCTGCACGCGCTCGAACTGGCCCGGGCGGCCGACGTCCCGCTCGGCGACGCGGTCGCGGAAGCCGCCCGCGACGCCGCCCGGTCGCTGCTGCGCGGCAGCGAACTCCCGATCACCGTCGACGTGATCGCGATCGACCGCGCGGGCACCATCGTCGGCCGCGCCGCGCCGGCCTAGATCGCGGCGATCCGGACCCGCGCCGCTCACCCGACCGGCCTCGGCTCGCCACGATCGCGGATCTCGCTGTACAGGTGGCTGTCGCAGAAACCCGGTTCACCCAGCACCCGGCCGACCATGATGATCGCCACCGCCTTGATCCCGTTGTCGCGCACCAGGGACACCAGGTCCGCCAGTTCGCCGCGCACGATCAGTTCGTCCGGGCGGGACGCGCGCGCGACCACCGCGACCGGGCAGTCCGCGCCGTACAGCGGGGTCAACTCGGCGACCACCCGCTCGACTCGACCGACCGCCAGATGCAGCACCAGCAGCGCGCCGGACCGGCCCAGCGTGGCCAGGTCCTCGCCCGGCGGCATCGCCGTCGCGTTGCCCGCCACCCGGGTCAGGATCACCGTCTGGCCCACCGTGGGCAGCGTCAGCTCGCGGCCCATCGCCGCCGCCGCGGCGGCGAACGCCGGTACGCCCGGGGTGATGTCCCACGGAATGCCCAGCGCGTCGAGCCGGCGCTGCTGCTCGGCCACCGCACTGAAGAACGAGGTGTCGCCGGACTGGAGGCGGGCCACGTCGTGCCCGGCCGCGTGCGCGGCGCGCAGTTCCTCGACGATCTCGTCCAGGTTCAGCTCGGCGGTGTCCACCAGTCGGGCTCCGGGCGGTGCCGCCTCGACCAGTTCGCGCGGCACGAGCGCGCCGGCGTACAGGCACACCGGCGACGCGGCGATGATCCGCAACCCCCGCACCGTGATCAGGTCGGCCGCGCCGGGCCCGGCGCCGATGAAGTGCACGGTCATGGAACTACTCCTCGTTCGCATCGGAAAGCGGCTTGACCGCCACCCACTGGGTGACCGGCATCGCCGGCCGCCATCCGGTGAACCGGCCCACGGGGGCGGACCGGGTGACCTGAAGGCGCGTCAACTCCCCGCCGTACGCCGCACGATGGCGCAACACCTCGGCCTCGGTCTCGGCCACCACCGCGTTCGCGACCAGCCGGCCACCGGGGCGCAAAGCGGCCCAGCACTCTTCGACCACGCCCGGCACGGTCAACCCACCGCCGATGAACACCGCGTCCGGGGCCCGGCCCACCCGCTCGCGGAGTGCCTCCGGCGCCCGACCGACCACGATCCGCAACGCCGGCACGCCCAGCGCGACCGCGTTCGCCCGGGCCCGCTCGGCCCGGTCCTCGCGGGTCTCGAAGCCGACAGCCCGGCACGACGGATGCGTGCGCATCCACTCGATGCCGATACTGCCGCTGCCCGCGCCCACGTCCCACAACAACTCGCCGGGACGAGGCCCGAGCACGGCCAACGTCACGGCGCGGATCTCGCGCTTGGTCAACTGCCCGTCGTGGGCGTAGGCATCATCCGCCAGACCGGGAGCCCGACTCAGCCCGGGGCCGTCCGCGCACTCGATCGCGACCACGTTCAAGTCCGCGAACCGCCGCTCGGGAGCCGCCGCGAGCGCGTCGGCGGTGCCCCGCCACGTCGACTCGGCCGGGCCACCCAGGTGTTCCAACACGGTGACCGCGCTCGTCCCGAAGCCGCACTCGCCCAACAAGGCGGCGGCCCGACCCGGCGTGGAGCCATCCGCGCTGAGCAGCAACACCCGTGCCCCGGCGAACAGTTCGGCGGCCAATCCGGCCAGCGGTCGGCCCACCGCGCTGACCACCGGGACGGCCTGCACCGACCAGCCCAGCCGCGCACACGCGAGCGAGGCCGACGAGGGAGCCGGCAGCACGACGACCCGCTCGGCGCCCAACTCCCGGACCAGCGCGGCCCCGACGCCGTAGAACATCGGGTCCCCGCTGGCCAGCACGCACACCTGCCGGGCCCCGGCCAGGGCGGCGACGAAGTCCACCGAGAACGGCGACGGCCAGCGGACCCGCTCGGCCGCCACCCCCTCCACCATGGCCAGGTGCCGCGCGCCGCCGACCAATACGTCGGCAGCGCCCACCAACGCCCGGGCCGCCTCGGAGAGTCCGGCCCAGCCGTCGTCCCCGATCCCGACCACGGACACCGTCCGGGTCGGCGTCGGGGCGTCCCGCTCAGGCATCCCCCGCGTCCTCGCCGCCTTCGAGGTCGCCCTCGACGTCGAGGTAGACCTCACGCAGGCCCTCCAGAGTGGCGGCCTCCGGCTTCTCCCACATGCCTCGGTCGGCGGCTTCGAGCAGCCGTTCGGCGATGCCGCGCAGCGCCCACGGGTTGGACGTGCGCATGAACTCGCGGTTGGTCTCGTCCAGGACGTATTCGCCCGCGAGCCGCTCGTACATCCAGTCGGCGACCACACCGGTGGTGGCGTCGTAGCCGAACAGGTAGTCCACCGTGGCGGCCAGCTCGAACGCGCCCTTGTACCCGTGCTTGCGCATCGCCTCGATCCAGCGCGGGTTGACCACCCGGGCCCGGAAGACCCGGGCGGTCTCCTGCTGGAGCGTGCGGGTGCGGACCGCGTCGGGCATGGTCGAGTCGCCGATGTAGGCCGCCGGCGCGGTGCCGGTCAGCGCGCGCACGGCGGCGACCATGCCGCCGTGGTACTGGAAGTAGTCGTCCGAGTCGGCGATGTCGTGCTCGCGCGTGTCGGTGTTCTTGGCCGCCACCGCGATCCTGCGGTATGCGTCCTCCATGTCCTCGCGGGCGAACACCCCGTCCAGGCCCCGGCCGTAGGCGTAGCCGCCCCAGGTCGCGTAGACCTCGGCCAGGTCCGCGTCGTCGCGCCAGGTGCGCGCGTCGATCAGCGGCAGCAGCCCCGCGCCGTAGGCGCCGGGCCGGGAGCCGAACACGCGCGTGGTGGCTCGGCGCGCGTCGCCGTGTCGGGCGGTGTCGGCGCGCACGTGCGCCCGGACGTAGTTGTCCTCGTCCGGCTCGGCCAGCTCCGCGACCAGCCGCACCGCGTCGTCGAGCAGCAGCACCACGTGCGGGAACGCGTCCCGGAAGAACCCGGAGATGCGCACCGTGACGTCCACGCGGGGGCGGCCCAGCTCGGCGAGCGAGATCGCCTCGATGCCGGTCACCCGCCGCGACGCGTCGTCCCACACCGGACGCACGCCGAGCAGCGCCAGTACCTCGGCGATGTCGTCGCCGCTGGTGCGCATCGCGCTGGTGCCCCACACCGAAAGGCCCACCGAGCGCGGCCAGTCGCCGTCGTTGTCCGCGCGGTAGCGGGCCAACAGCGAGTCGGCGAGGGCCTGTCCGGTCTCCCAGGCCAGTCGGCTCGGGATCGCCTTCGGGTCCACCGTGTAGAAGTTGCGGCCGGTCGGCAGCACGTTGACCAGCCCGCGCAGCGGCGAACCGCTGGGCCCGGCCGCGACGTAGCCGCCCTCCAGGGCGTGCAGCACCGCGCCGATCTCGTCGCCGGTGCGGTCCAGGCGCGGCACGATCTCGGTCGCGGCGAACGCCAACACGTCGGCGACCGCCGCCGATTCGGCGCCCAGCACCTCGTGTGTGACGGCCAGGGCCCGGGCCGGGTCCCAGCCACCCGCCTCCATCGCCGCGACCAGGCGATGGGCGCGGTCCTCGGCGTCGTCGGTCTCGGTGCGCGAGGCACCGCCGCCCTCGACCAGGCCCAGCGATTCGCGCAGGCCCGGGAGCGCGGCGGCCTTGCCACCCCACACCTGACGGGCCCTCAGCATCGCGGTGACCAGGTTGATCCGGCCCTCGCCGGTGGGCGCGCTGCCCAGGATGTGCAGGCCCTCGCGGATCTGCGCGTCCTTGACCTCGCACAACCACCCGTCCAGGTGCAGGATCAGGTCGTCGAACTCGGCCTCGTGCGGCCGGTCGGTGATGCCCAGGTCGTGGTCGAGCTTGGTGGCCTGGATCAGCGTCCAGATCTGCGCCTGCAGCGCCGGGCCCTTGGCCGGGTCGAGCGCCTGCACGTTGGCGTATTCGTCGAGCAGTTGCTCCAGCCGGGTCAGGTCGCCGTACGTCTCGGCCCGCGCCATCGGCGGCACCAGGTGGTCCACGATGATCGCGTGCGCACGCCGCTTGGCCTGCGCGCCCTCGCCCGGGTCGTTCACCAGGAACGGGTAGACCAGCGGCAGATCGCCGAGCACCGCGTCCGGTCCGCACTCGGCGGACAGGCCCAGGTTCTTGCCCGGCAACCACTCCAGCGTGCCGTGCTTGCCCAGGTGCACGAGCGCGTGCGCGCCGAACCCGCCCGGTCCGGCGGGCGCGTCCAGCCACCAGTAGGCGGCCAGGTAGTGGTGACTCGGCGGCAGGTCCGGGTCGTGGTAGATGGCCACCGGGTTCTCGCCGAAGCCGCGCGGCGGTTGGATGATCAGGATCACGTTGCCCGCGCGCAGCGCCGCGAGCACGATCTCGCCCTCGGGATCGCGCGAGTGGTCCACATACAGCTCGCCGGGCGGCGGGCCCCAGTGTTCCTCGATGTTCGCGCGCAGCCCGAGCGGCAACTTCGCGTAGCGCTCGCGGTAGTCGGCCGCCGAGATCCGGACCGGGTTGCCTTCGAGCTGACCCTCCGTCAACCACTCCGGGTCCTGACCGCCCGCCGCGATCAGCGCGTGGATGAGCTTGTCGCCGTCCGGCGGTTCGAGGCCGGGCAGCGCGTCGGCGCCATCGAGCGCGCCGACGTCGTAGCCGGCCGCGCGCATCGCGCGCAGCAGCGCGACGGCGGAGGCCGGGGTGTCCAGACCGACCGCGTTGCCGATCCGGGAGTGCTTGGTCGGGTATGCGGACAACACCACGCCGACCTTGCGCTCGCCGGCCGGAATGTGCCGAAGTCGGGCGTGTCGAACCGCGATTCCGGCCACTCGCGCGGCTCGTTCGGGGTCGGCGGCGTAGTGCGTGAGCCCGTCCGGGCTCGTCTCCTTGAACGAGAACGGGACGGTGATCAGCCGGCCGTCGAACTCGGGCACCGCGACCTGGGTGGCCGCGTCCAGCGGCGACAGGCCCGCGTCGCCGGCCTCCCATTCGGCCCGGCTGGTGGTCAGGTTCAACGCCTGGAGGATGGTGATGTCCAGGCCCGCCAGCGCGCCGACGTCCCACTGTTCGTCGTCGCCGCCGGCGGAGACCTCGGCGGGCTTGGCCCCACCGGCGCCCCCCGCCGCGAGCACGGTCACCAGCAGCGCGTCGAGTTCGCCCAGTGCCGCGAACAACGATTCGTCCGCGCCACGCAACGACGCGCACCAGATCGGTACCGGCCGGCCGCCCGCGTTCTCGATCGCCGCGCACAGGTCGGCCACGAACGCGGTGTTCCCGGCGAGGTGATGGGCGCGGTAGTAGAGCACGCCCACGGCCGGGCCCTCGATCTCCCGGGCCGAGCGGTCCAGCCGGCCCCAGGAGGGCACCTCGACGGGCGGCTCGAAGCCGTGCCCGGTGAGCAGCAGCGTGTCGGAGAGGAAGTGGTGGAGCTGGGTCAGGTTGGCCGGTCCGCCCTGGGCGAGGTAGGCGTGCGCCTGGGCGCTCACCCCGGCGGGTACGGTCGCCAGCTCCATCAGCGCGGCGTCGGCGGCGAGTTCGCCGCTGAGCACGACGACCGGGCGCGGGCCGGCCAACAGCGCGTCCAGACCCGCCTCCCACGCGCGCCGCCCGCCGAGCAGGCGGACCACGACCAGGTCGGTGCCGTCCAGGAGCGCGGGCAGGTCGGCCGGCTCGACGCGGGCCGGATTGGCCAGGCGCCAGTCGCCCTCGCTCGCCTTGGCGCTGAGCAGGTCGGTGTCGGAGGTCGACAGGAGCAGGATCACCGGGGGCCTCCGCCGATGCCGGCGTGGCGAGCCACGAGGTGGATGTCGCGAACGGCGACGCCGTCGCGGGTGCCGTCGCCGAACGTGCCGCGACGGCGAGCGGGCAGCTCACCGACGGGGAAACCGCAGCGGTCGAAGCTGTGTACGCAAGAACGCCGGCAGGACGAAATCGTCACCTGGAGCGCCTCTCCGGGGTCCTCGCCCCATCGGACTCGGGGTGAGACGCGCAGTTCCTGACTCCCGGTCACGTCGCAGTCGTCCGAGGACGTCGTACAACGGAGCCGGTCACAGTGGCGGGACCGTCCCGGGATCACACCGGGTTCCTGCCACGCCCTCCCCGCGCCGGTAGGGCCGGCGCGGGGCCAGCATCGCTCAGTGGCCCGCCTTGACGCAACATGCCCCGATCGGCGTCGGCACCGGTGGTGACACATCTCACCGCCCCGGCCCGCCCCAACCGGGCCCGCTCGTCCGCCCCGAGCCGGGGATCGATCCGGCGCGGGAGCATGCCCCGCCCGGTCAGCCGCTCGCGCGGACCCGCCGCACGAACGCGTCGAACGCGTCGGCGACCTCGTCGGCGGTCCACTCCAGGGCCGGTTCGGCGACGGTGATCTCGGTGTACGAAAGCCCCGGCGGGCCCGGCTCGGTCCAGCGGCCGGCCAACCACACCCCGTGCTCGGCGGCGTACTCGACGCCGACCCGGTCCAGCAGCGCGGCCGGATAGGGCAGCCACATCTGGAATTGGTGGGTGTGCGGGACGGCCGGGAACACGATCGCCCCGGGCACCCGGGCCAGGCCGGCCGCCACCGTCGCGGCGTGCGCGACCCAGGCGTCCAGCCGGGGCAGGGTCTCCTCCAGTGCCGCGAGCGCGTCCAGCGCCATCGGCCAGGCCTGGAACGGCCGCCCGCCGTAGCGGTGCCGCCACGCGTGCGCCTCCTCGATCAGTTCGGCGCCACCCGCGAGCGCCGCTCCGGCACTCGCCCCCAGGCCCTTGTAGTAGGAGACGTAGACGGAGTCGAACAGGTCGACGATCTCGCTCAGGGAGCGCCCCAGATGCGCCGCGCTCTCCCACAATCGCGCGCCGTCCAGATGCAGCGCGGCGTCGCGGTCGCGCCCGGCCTGCACGACGGCGATCAGGTCGTCCCACGCGGGCAGGACGAACCCGTGGTCGCGCAGCGGGAGTTCGTAGAAGAGCGTGCCGAACCTCTCACCGCAGGTGCGGACGTCCTCGGCGGTGATCTGGCCGGGCCCGTGGGTGAGTACCAGCGGCCGGAGCCCGGACAACACCGAGACCGCGTCCCGCTCGTAGGTCAGCGGATGGGCCCTGGGGTGGATGCCGACCACGTCGGACCCGGTGGCTCCGGCGTGGCAGCGCAACGCGACCTGCTGGGCCATCGTGCCGGTCGGGAACAGCAGCGCCGCCTCGGTGCCGAGCAGTTCGGCCGTGCGGGCCTCCAGGCGGGCGACCGCGCCGCCGTCGGCGTAGACGTCGGGCCACGCGTCCGTGTCGAGCGTGCGCTCCGCGTACGCGGTCAGTCGGGCCAGCCGTTCGGCGACCGTGGTGGGTCGTACCCCGGACAGGATCCGGCCGCAGGCGCGGATCGCGCGCATCCGGCCGGTGTGCTCGTCGCCGTCGATGTAAGCCATACAGGCATCATCCAACGAGGCGCCCGGCACGGCGTCCGCCCCGCGCCCCTGCTCGGCCGGCACGTCGAGCGCTCAGTCGGCCTCGATGCCCAGTTCGACCAGGATCGCCGCGGTATGTTCGCCGACCGCCGGGATCGGGCCCATCGCCGCCTCGCGGCCGGCCACCGTCACCGGCGGCAGCAGCGCGCGCAGCGGACCGACGGGCGAGTCGATCAGCCGCGACCGGTCCCGGGCGGCGTGTTGCGGGTGCTCGGCGAACTCGGCGACGGTGCGCATTCGGGCGTTGGCGATGCCGACCTCGTCCAGGCTCGCCTCGATCTCGGCGGCGGTGCGGTCCGCGAAGGCCGCCTCGATCAGCTCGGTGAGCCGCTCGTTGCCGGCCACCCGCAACGAATTGTTGCGAAACCTCGGGTCCTCGACCAGGTCCGGCCGACCCAGCACCCGCTCGCACAGCGCGGCCCACTCGCGGTCGTTCTGCACGCCGACGAACACCTGACCGCCGTCGCCGACGCGATACGGCCCGTACGGCGCGATCGCCGCGTGCCGGGCCCCGGTGCGCGGCGGCGGCGTCCCGCCATAGGTCGCGAAGTAGTACGGGAAGCCCATCCACTCGCCGAGCGCGTCCAGCATGGACACCTCGAACGAACTGCCCTCGCCGGTGACCCGGCGCTCGTACAGGGCGGTCAGCATGCCGGTGAAGGCATACATCGCGGCGGCGATGTCGGCGATCGGGATGCCGGCCTTGGCCGGCGTGTCCGGCGTGCCGGTGATCGACAACAACCCGGCCTCGCACTGCACGAGCAGGTCGTACGCCTTCTTGTCGCGATAGGGACCGGACGTCCCGTAGCCCGATATGCCACAGACGATCAGCCGGGGGAATCGGGCCCGCAGCTCCGCCGCGCCCAGCCCCAGGCGATCCGCCGCGCCGGGCGCCAGGTTCTGTACGAACACGTCCGCGCGGGCCAGCAACCGGTCCAGGATCTCCGCCGCCCGCTCGTCCTTGAGGTCGAGCGCGAGGCTTTCCTTGCCCCGGTTGACCCAGACGAAATGGCTCGACAGTCCCTCGACGGTCTCGTCGTAGGTACGGGCGAAATCACCCGCGCCGGGCCGCTCGATCTTGATCACGCGCGCACCGAGATCGGCCAGTTGCCGGGTCGCGTACGGCGCCGCGATGGCCTGTTCCAGGGAGACGACGGTGACGCCCGCGAGAGGTAGCAGCACGCGTCCATCCTGACAGAGCGCCGAAACCGCGACGCGGCCCGGCGCGGCGCACCCTTCGGCGCGCGCCGAAGCGTCGTCGGCCGATGATGGCGGCATGGACTCGATCGCACGCGCCACCGACCCGGACTCCGTCCCGCGGCTCGCGGCCCTCGCCGCGCTCCTCGCCGACGAGACCCGCGCGGCGGTGTGCCTGGCCCTGCTGGATCGGCGTGCCTGGACCGGTGGCGAATTGGCCCGGCACTGCGGTGTCGCGCCGTCCACGATCAGCGAGCACCTGACCAGGCTGGTCGAGGGGGGCCTGCTGGTCCGGGAGCGACAGGGTCGACACGGCTACGTGCGGCTGGCCGACGCCGGGGTGGCCCGGATGGTCGAGGACCTGGCCGCGTACGCGACGCCCACGACCGCGCGGCCGGCGAACTCGCTGCGCGCGCACTCGGCCGGGGCGGCGCTGGCCCGGGGTCGCACCTGCTACGACCACCTGGCCGGCCGGCTCGGCGTGGCGATCACCGACGCGCTGACCGACCGCGACCTGCTCCGGCAGGACACCGGCTTCGCGCTCACCGACGACGGCCTCGCCTGGTTCACCGACCTGGGTGCCGACCTGGCCACGCCGAGCAAACGCCCGTTGGCCCGCCCCTGCCTGGACTGGACCGAACGCCGCCACCACCTCGCGGGCACGGCCGGCGCCGAACTGTGCCGGGTCCTGCGAGTCCGCGGCTGGACCGAGCGGGTCGGCACGGGCCGCGCGGTCCGGGCCACCGAGGTGGGGCGCGCCGAGCTGGGGCGGCTGCTGGGGATTCGGGAGGCCGAATTCGAGGTGGTGTGACCGCCTCCCGGACGGGGGTGTCCGGGCGGCTCGGTCAGTCCGACGAACGCCGCAGCCGGTCGACCAGGCGGCGGGCCCAGGAGCGCCCGGGTCGAGGCGGGTTCGCCGCCCGGCCGGGAGACGACCCCGCGTCGCCCTCCGCCCCGGGCGCCCAGGCCGGCCGCGGCCACTGCCCGGCCCCCGACTCCACGTCCGCGCCCGGTGCGTCGCGGCCGAGGATCACCCGCATGGGCAGCTTCGGGAAGCCGGCCACCTCGGCGGCGTCGAAGTCGGCCACCCCCAGACCGGTACCGGTACGCGTGGCACCGGGCGTGGTCGTGCGCAGCTCCCATTCGCTCCCCCGCCCCAGGATCCGGACCGGCACACCACGCGCCCGAAGTTCGGCGCCGAGCCGAAAGCGCAGACACGGCCGATCCGGCCCGAGCAGATGGCGGGGAGCCCCGTAGTCCCCGGACGCCTCGCACGCCACGGTGAACGTGGCCCCGGACACCCAGACCACCTCCAACACCGCGGCCTCGCCCGCGTCCGGGATCGGCACGATCGCCGTGAGGTCGCCCACGCCGTGCAGCACGAACGTGCCCTCGGGCAGATCGGGCCGGATCGACGGTGTCGGCTCGACGTCGATCGACCACGGTCCGCGCGCGGTGACGACCATCATCTGTGGCCCGACCACGCCGAACTCCCAGGACTGCCAAGGCTGTTCTGGATGCGGATCGATCTCCTGCCAGGTCCCCGCCGCAGCGTCCGCCCCCGCCGATGGTGGCAACAGACGCACGTCGACCGGCCCGCCCGATCGCGTACCGATCAGCCTGCCCACCCCCAGCGGCCCGGTATACCGGAGCACCTCGCTGCCGACACCCTCGATCGAGCGCTCGAACTCCCGGACCGCGTCCGGGTCCCTGAGCCGGAGCGACCACGCGCCGGCGCACCGGACCCGCACCGCCCGCAGCACGCGTCCTTGCCCGTCCACGGTCAAGATGCTCGCGTCGGAGCCCTCGGCCGGCCCGTCGTAGGCACACCACCCGACCGGTCCACCCGGCCGCTCGATCCGCCACAGACGCAGTTGTTCACCCGGCGCGCTCTCGATCCGGACCAGGGCGATCCGACCCCGCACCGGAACGTCGAGCACCACGTCCGCGTCGCCGAAGCCCCGGTGGGTGAACGGGGTGTCGTCCTCTCCGTGCCCTCGGGCCCGGTCGGGCGGGGCGCTCATCGTGGGTGTGCCTCGATCCGCCAGGACTGCCCCTCTGCCGCGGTGACGGTCAGGAAGCCGGCCGCCACCTCGAAGCGCACCGGCTTGCCGGCCTTGCGGAGTGAGCTACGGGCGGCCACCGCGTCGCGGCCGGCCCGATTCGGTTCGAGTGCCGGAATTCCCACGATCACCCGGGCCGCCCGGACCGCTCCCGCCCGCACGTCGAGCGTGGCATCGGGTCCGGTGTACCGAACGAGTTCCGGGCCACGTCCGGTGAGCGAACGGTCGAAGTCACGAATGTGCTCGACCGGAAGTGCCGAGATCACCCAGGAGCCCTGCTCCGACACACTGATCGTGTCCGGTTCGAGGCCGACACCGATGACCGATGTCATGTCCCCCGCAGCGCCGCTCAGTCGGGTACAGCTCCACTCCCCCAGCGGATTTCGGGCCCATCGGCGGATCGTCGGTCGACCCGTCGGCTCGTGCAGTACCAGGCGTGCCGGCGGCCCGTCATAGCGCAGCACGTCGCTCCCCAGGCCCGTGTGGCGCGAACCCAACCGCTGCGCACCGGCCGGCGGGACGACCCGCAGCTCCCACTCGGCGTCCCGCGCCTCCAGTTCGATCTCGACGGGAGCACCGCGCCTCGGCTTGGGGACCAGCAGATAGCGCGTCGGGTACCCCGGTCCCACCTCGTAGGTGTGGAACACGTTTTCCCGAAGCGGCCATTCCGGCACGTTCACGCACAGGTTCGCGAACGCGAGTACCTCCAGGACGGCCGGCTCATCGGGGTCGGGCAGGGTGACCCCGACCGTGCGCGAGCCCATCCCGCGATGAGCCGGCGGCCCGGCAGGCGGACCGCTCTCCTCCGGGCCGGCCTCCTCCGTCGACAACTGCCAGTCGTCCCGGGTCAGTACGACCACGAGTCGTGGGCCGTCGAGGGTGATGGCGTACCGACCGGCACCCAGGAACGCGACTTCGGCCGAGTCGTCCGCCTGTTCGGCCGACGAGTCGGCCGGGTCCATCGCGAATGCCGCCACCCCGGATTCGGGCAACACCCGAATGCGCGCGTTGCCCCCGGCCCCGTGCACGTCGGCGACCAGCGTGGCCACGCACCCGGGGCCGTCGTAGCGCACGACCTCGCAGCCGTGGCCCGCGAGCGTGTCGACGAGTTCGCGCGCCGCACCGGGTTCCTTCAGTTGCAGCGTCCAGGATCCGTCGCTGACCACCTTGAGCATGCGCAGGGCGCCCGGACCGGTGTCGTGCACCAACAGGCTGCCCTCTTCGCCCTGTTCGGGCGCCGAGTACAGGAAATCCCCGAACGGCGAACCGGGTTCGGGCACGGACCACAGATCCAGGCTGGTTCCGGCCGGCTTGACCACCTGGAGCAACGCCGGACTCCCGGGCACCGGGAAGGCCACTCCGACCTCGGAATTCCCGCTGCCGTGGCACGTGTACGGCGTGTCGTCGTGATCGAAGTCCTGCACCACACCCTCGCCGTGGTCCGGTCGAACAGAATCGTTCATGTCGCGACTGTTCCACACCCGGCGCAACGCCGAATGGCCGGTTCACAAACTCCGGGTCGGCGACCTGCGTCGGGCCCGACCTGCGGTATCGACCCGAATCCGGCTGAACGCGGCACGGTAGCCGCTCGGGGTCAGCCCGGTCCGGCGCACCAGGTGCTTGCGCAGCGAGTCGGTGGTGCCGATGCCGCTGTGCTGCGCGACCAGTTCCATCGACAGGTCGGTGGTCTCCAGCAACTCTCGTGCACGGTCCACCCGTTGGTGAAGCAGCCACTGCAACGGGCTGAGGCTCGTCTCGGCGTGGAAGCGGCGGGTCAGGGTACGCACGCTGGTGCTCGCGTGCGCGGCCAGGTCGGCCAGGGTGAGGGGTTCGTCGAGGCGGGCCAGCGCCCAGGCCCGGGTGCCGGCGAGCGATACGCCGCTTTCCGGGGGCAGCGGGGATTCGATGAACTGGGCCTGGCCGCCCGGGCGTACCGGTGCCGCGACGACCAGGCGGGCGACGATGTTGGCGGTGGCCGCGCCGTAGTCGGTCCGGATCAGGTGCAGGCACAGGTCGATCCCGGCGGACAGGCCGGCCGAGGTCAGGATCGGCCCGTCCTCGACGTACAGCACGTCCGGCCGCAGGTCCACGGCCGGGAAGCGGCGGCGGAACTCCTCGGTCATCGTCCAGTACGTGGTGGCCGCGCGCCCGTCCAACAGGCCCGCCTGCGCCAGCACGAACGCGCCGGTGCAGATCGACGCCACCCGCTTGCCCGCCGCCGCGGCGGTACGCAGCGCGGCCAGGACGCGCGGGTCCGCGTCCGCACGGGCACCGGTGCCGGTGACGATCACCGTGTCGGCGTCGTGCATCGCGTCCAGGCCGTGCGGCACCACGATGTCCAGGCTGCCGGTGCCGACCACGGCGCCCGGCTCGGCGGTACACACCCGGACCCGGTAGCCGGCCACGCCGTCGACCACATCGACCGCACCGAGCACCAGTTCCGGGATGGACAGGTCGAAGGTGGTCACCGGTGGCACGGCCACGACGGCTATTCGATGCATGGCCCGAACCTCCGGATGTTTGGCATTCCGGCCACTACCGTACGACCCGGCGCGGACGGAGGCTGGACACGTCCCCTTCGGACACCCTTCCTTCCCCTCCTCTTTGTCCTGGAGCACGCATGTCCTCGTCCTCTTCCCCCCACCACGTCGTGGTCGGCGCCGGCGCCACCGGCACCGCCACCGCGCTGCTGCTCGCCGGCTCCGGCGAGCGGGTCCGGGTGTTCACCCGCCGCGGAACCGGCCCGGACCATCCGCTGATCGAACGCCACGCCGTCGACGCGACCGATGCCGCCCGCCTGGTCGAACTCACGCAAGGAGCCGAGACGTTGTTCAACTGCGCGATGCCGGCCTACCACCGCTGGCCCACCGACTGGCCGCCGCTGGCCGGCGCGCTGCTGACGGCGGCGGAGCGCACGGGGGCGCGCTATGTGATGCTCGGCAACGTATACGGCTACGGCCGGGTGGACGGGCCGATGACCGAGGACCTGCCGATGGCGCCGAGCACCGTCAAGGGCCGGGTGCGCGCCGCGATGTGGACCGACGCGCTCGCCGCGCACGACGCGGGCCGGGTACGGGTCACCGAGGTACGCGCGAGCGACTTCGTCGGGGCGGGCGCGAACTCGCTGTACAACTTCCTGGTCGTCCCGCACGTGCTCGCCGGCACCCCCGCCGCGCTCCCCGGCGACCTGGACGCGGCGCAGAGTTGGACGTACACCGGCGACGTGGCCCGCACCCTGGTCGCGGCGGCACGCTCCACCCGATCGTGGGGCCGAGCCTGGCACGTACCGTCCTCGACCCGATCCATCCGGGCGACGACCGCCCGCCTCGCCGCGCTGACCGGCTCGCCCGAGCCGCGCCTGACCCGGATGACCGCCGAGGAGGTACGCACGATCGGCCGCCGGGACCCGATCATGGCGGAGGTCGAGGAGATGCTCTACCTCACCGAGGGCGACTCCACACTCGACGCGACGTTGACGACGAGGATCCTGGGCGTAACGGCGACGCCCCTGGACACCGCGTTGTCGGAGTTCGCCGCGGCACGGCCCGCGCACGCCTGAGCGGGCGCGCCGGGCGTCACGTGCGGGTGACGCCCGGCGGTCGATGCCGACCGACCCCCGCCGTGCCGTGTTTAATCGGGGGTGATCCGGCGCGACGGAAGGACCCCACGATGAGCACGGTGGATCGGCACGGGCTCGACCTGTCCGGCATGGGCCCGGAGGCGATCCGGCACTACGAACGCGCGCTGGACGCGCTGCTGTTCTTCCGGCCGGAGGTGGGCACCGAGGTCGAGGCGGCGCTGGCGGCCGATCCCGGTGCGCCGATGGCCAACGTGTTCGCGGCCTATCTCGGCCTGTTGGGCACCGAATCGCGCGACGCCGCCGCCGCGCGCGAACGTTACGCCGCGTTCGTGCCCACCCCGACCAGGGTCGGCGCACGCGAGGTCGCGCATCTGCGGGCCGCCGACGCGTGGTTGGCCGGCGACATCCGCCGGGCCGGCGACATCCTGCACGAGTTGGTCGTCGCGTATCCCCGGGACGCGCTCGCGCTGCTGGTCGGCCATCAGATCGACTTCCTCACCGGCGACGCGCTCCGGTTGCGCGACCGGGTCGGCGGCGTGCTCAGCGCGTGGGACCGGGACGATCCGCACTACGGGCCGGTGCTGGGCATGGCCGCGTTCGGCCTGGAGGAGGCCGGCCACTACGCGCGCTCCGAAGAGACCGGGCTGGCCGCGGTGGCGGCGAATCCGCGCGACGTGTGGGCGATCCACGCGGTGGTGCACACGTACGAGATGCAGGGTCGCTTCGCCGAGGGCATCCGCTTCATGGACGCCCGGACCGCCGACTGGACCGGCGGCAACTACCTGAACGTGCACAACTGGTGGCACTACGGCCTGTTCTCGATCGAAGCCGGGGCCAACGATCGGGCGCTGGCCATCCACGACGCCGTCCTGCACCACGACCGGTCGGCCGGCCTGGCGATGGAACTGCTGGACGCCTCGGCCCTGTTGTGGCGCCTGCACCTGGCGGGCGACCCGCAGGTCGAGCGCTGGCGCCGGCTCGCCGACGCGTGGGCGGCCCGCGCGGACGG
The DNA here is from genome assembly GCF_040629175.1 of Embleya sp. NPDC005971. Lineage (NCBI taxonomy): Bacteria > Bacillati > Actinomycetota > Actinomycetes > Kitasatosporales > Streptomycetaceae > Embleya > Embleya sp. NPDC005971. The sequence goes on from NZ_JBEXUX010000010.1 coordinate 184,523, forward strand.
CCCGTACTACGCGTTCAACGACACCCACGCGGTGATGGCCCTGCTCGGCGCCGGCCGGATCGCCGACGCGCAGGCCGTGGTCCGCGACCGCGAGACCTGGCTCGCCGATCCGCACCCGGGCGTGACCAACCACACGATGACCGCGGCGGTCGGACTGCCGGTCTGCCGCGCGCTGGTGGCCTTCGAGCAGGGGCACTACACCGAGACCGTCGACCTGCTCCTCCCGATTCGACACCGCCTGAACACCTTCGGCGGCAGCCACGCCCAACGCGACGCGATCCAGCAGACCCTGGTCGAGGCGGCCCTGCGGAGCGACCGGCACGACCTGGCCCGGACGCTGCTCAGCGAACGCGTCAACCTGCGCCCGACCAGCCCGTACAACTGGCTCGGCCGGGCCCGCCTCGCCGACGCCCTGGGCCGCCCCGCCGAGGCCGCCGACGCCCGCGAACGGGTCGCCGAACACACCGCCGCGATCACCATCGCCTGGGGACGCTGAGCCGGCGGCTCGGGAGTTGCCCCGCCCCGAGGGTGGTCGACCGGGTCCGCGCCGGATGCGCGAGAATTGCGCACTCGTCGCGGGCCGGGTCGATGGCCCTGTGACGTCGTCGACAACACGGGAGAGTGGCATACATGGGTGAGTCCCGGGACGAATCCGGAGCGCGTCGGCAGGTTCCGGACGATCCGGGGCTGCTCGCCGCGGCCACCCGGAGCCCGGGCGGGTCGGTCGCCGAGATCGACCCGGCGTTCGCCGACGACCCCAACGGCTACGTCCCCGGCGAGGCGATCCGAGGCGCGTGGGTGGTGGGTCCGGACGGGCTGTTGACCGGCGAGTACCGGGAGAACCCGCGGCACGGGCCGCCGCAGGACGACTTCGCCAAGCTGCTCCAGGACGACGCGTGGTTCGGCTGGCTCGGCGACGACCCGGCCGGCGCGATCCGCGAGTCGGTCACCGAGTGCTTCGAGGACCAGGCTCCCGGCGCCGCGCTGACCTGGATGAAGATCCTCGAACCGCCGCGCTGCGCCACCACGGGCCGGCCGGCCCCGGACGACGAGCAGTACCTGATCCCCACCCGCGCCGGGGTGGCAGTCTGGTTCGCCGCCCAGATCGTCGCACCGGACCGTGACCGGACCACCGTGTGCGGCATCTTCACCTGGGTCGCGATCCACCTGGACGCGCCGGCCGACCGCCTCGACCGGATCTGGCTCGACCTGGACGCGGACCTGGACTGGGCGGAGCAGCAGCTACCGCCGCGGTTGTACGGCGTGGACACGGAGGGCACGGACGACGGCGCGGACGAGGACCTGCCGAGCACCTGAGCCCGGAGCCCCGGCGGAGGGGATGTCGCCCCCTACCGCGCGGCCTGCAATCGCGGCTTCAGGTGCCGAGCGATCGCCTCCGCGAGCCGCGGCGGCACCGCGTTGCCGATCTGCCGGGCGATCTCGGTCTTGGAGCCGCACCACACGAAGGTCTCCGGGAAGGACTGGAGCCGGGCCGCCTCCCGATGCGTGATCGGGCGGTTGACCCGGTCGGTCGGATCCTCCGGGTTCCACTGCGGATGCAGGTACTGGCCCTTCTCCGGCTTGTAGAACTCGGTCCTGATGGTCAGCGACGGGTGGTCCCAGCGCATCCGGCCCATCACGTCCGTCGTCCCGGTCTTCTTGTTCCGCCAGCAGTCCGGCAGCAGGTGGTCCGGCAGATCGAAGCGGCCGCCGCCGGGCGGCACGCAGTCGTAGCGCAGCAGCGAGCGCTCGATCGGCGTGCGGGCCAGGTGCAGGTCGGCCTCCTTGAACACGCCGGGCACGACGCGGCCGAAGAACTCGGTCCGGGAGACCGGCAGGCTGGTCGTGCCGGGCACGCGCGGCAGGTGCTCGATCGCGTCCCGCACGGTGTTCCAGCGCTGCGATCGGCCGGGGCCGTGGGTCGGCTCCGGGACGCTGATCTCGCCGATCCGGGAGCCGATCACGATCGCCCGCTTGCGGCGCTGCGGGACTCCGTAGTCCACCGCCGGGAGCAGCGCGTCGGTGAGCACGTACCCCTCCAGGAGGCCGCCGGGCTGCGCCTCGGCGAGCAGCAGCGCGAACTCGGCGGACTTCTGGAAGCGGTCCACGTTCTCGATCACGAACACCTTGGGCCTGGCCCGACGCACGAAGCGCAGGTATTCCTTCCAGAGCTTGTTGCGCGGGTCCTCCACGTTGCGGCTGCCCAGGTTGGAGAAGCCCTGGCAGGGCGGGCCGCCGATGATCAGGTCGGCCCGCGGGATGTCCCTGTCCGGGATCTCCGCGATGTCGCCCCAGCGCATGTGCGCGTCGCCGAAATTGGCGGCGTAGGTCGCGGCGGCGTGCAGATTCCACTCGACCGCCATGACCGGCCGAAAGCCCTTCGCGGCGGCGAACCCGGACGTCATTCCACCGCAGCCCGCGAACAGGTCGATCATGGTGATGGGTCGTGCCATGCGGACAGGTTAGCCGGCCGCGCGCCTCGCGATCACGGCATCCCGAACCCTGGCCGCCGCCGTGGCCGCGTCCTCGTGCTCCCAGACCCGCACCACGAGCCAGCCGGCCTCGGCCATTCGTCGGTCGGTGTCCAGGTCGCGGGTGCGGTTCCCCTCGATCTTGGCCTTCCAGAACTCGGCGTTGCGTTTGGGCCAGGTCGCGTGCTGCGGACACCCGTGCCAGAAGCAGCCGTCGACGTAGACGGCGACCTTGGTCGGGCCGAACACGACGTCCGCCTCGCGGCGGATGCCCTTGAGGGGGCGGCGGTGCACGCGGTAGCGCAGGCCCATGCCGTGCAGCACGCGCCGCAGGGCGACCTCGACGCCGGTGTCCTTGCTGCGCTGGCGACTCATCCGCGCGCGGGTCGCTTCCGTGGTGGTCAGGCTCGTCACGAACACCATGGTGCACGGTCGCACTGTCATCGCGCCCCGACGTGCCCGCGGCGGGCCCGCTTCGGTGCGCCGGGTGCGGTGGTCAGGCGGGGTACGCGCGGGCCTCCGTCGCCTTGACCGCCGCCCATACCGGCTTGCCCGGCGCCAGTTCGAGTTCGGCGACGGCGAGCGGTGTGACGTCGGCGAGCAGCGGCACCGGGCCGGTCAGTTCGACCCGGACGGTGTCGCCGTGCAGTTCCATGCCGTCCACCTCGACCTGCCACAGGTTGCGCGGGCTGCCGTCCGGACGGGTCCGGTACAGCGTCACCGCGGCCGGCGGGAAGGCCACGAACACCTCGTCGGCGTCCGGGAGTTCGGCCACCACCAGGCGCTGCCCGGCGGGCAGGTCGACGCCGCCGGCCGAGGTGCTGCCGCGGTAGAGGTTCAGGCCCACCAGACGGGCCACGTAGTCGGTGCGCGGATGGCGGGCCACCTCCGCCGGCGTGCCGCTCTGGACCGCGCGGCCCGCCTCGATCACGGTGAGCCGGTCGGCCAGCACCATCGCGTCCAGCGGGTCGTGGGTGATCACCACCGCGACCCCGTCGAAGTCGGCCAGATGCCGACGCAGCGTGGCCCGCACCGCCACCCGGGTACGGGCGTCCAGCGCGGCCAACGGCTCGTCCAGGAGCAGCAGTCGCGGATGGGTGGCCAGCGCGCGGGCGAGCGCCACCCGCTGGGCTTGCCCGCCGGAGAGCCGGCCCGGCTTGACGCCCGCGTGTTCGGCCAGGCCGACCCGGTCCAGCCAGTCCGCCGCCAGGCTCCGGGCCTCGCGCCGGCCGACGCCCTGACAGCGCAGCCCGAAGGCGACGTTCTCCAGCGCGGACAGGTGCGGGAAGAGCAGGTAGTCCTGGAAGACCACGCCGACCGGACGCCGCTCGGGCGGGGTGTACAGCCGCCGCTTCGGATCCTCCAGGTCGACGCCGGCGAGCCGGGTGTGGCCGGCGCCGAGCGGGGTGAGGCCGGCCAGGGCGCGCAGCGCGGTGCTCTTGCCGGCGCCGTTGGGGCCGAGCAGGGCGACCACCTCGCCGGGGGCGGCGGTGAGCTGAACGTCGAGGCGGAAGGCGTCGCGGGTGACGACGAGGTGGGCGTCGAGGCCGGGGGCGGGTGCCGGGCGGGTCTCGTCGGACGGGCCGGTCTCCTCGGACGGGCGAGTCTCCTCGGACGGGCCGGTCATGAGGTGGTCATCCAGCGCTCGCGCAGGCCGGCCAGGATCAGCACGGACACCGCCAACAACACGAGGGAGAGCACGATCGCCGCCTCCGGGTCGGTTTCCAGGGCCAGGTAGACGGCGAGCGGCATGGTCTGGGTCTTGCCCGGGAAGTTGCCGGCGAAGGTGATGGTCGCGCCGAACTCGCCGAGCGCGCGCGCCCACGCGAGCACCGCGCCCGCCGCCACGCCCGGCGCGATCAGCGGCAGGGTAACCCGGCGGAACGCGGTCCAGCGGGACGCACCCAGCGTCGCGGCGGCCTCCTCGTAGCGCGGATCGGCCGCCCGCAGCGCACCCTCGACACTGATCACCAGGAACGGCATCGCCACGAACGCCTCGGCCACGATCACGCCGGTCGTGGTGAACGGCAGCGTGTAGCCGAAAGTGTCGTCCAGCCACTCGCCGACGATGCCCTTGCGGCCGAGCACCAGAAGCAGCGCGACACCGCCCACCACGGGCGGCAACACCAGCGGCAGGGTGACCAGCGCCCGCACCAGTCGGCGGCCGGGAAACTCGGTCCGGGCCAACAACCAGGCCAACGGCACACCCAGCACCAACACGATGCCGGTGGCCACGGTCGCGGTGAACAGCGAGAGCTTGAGCGCCTCGCGGACCTCGGTACTGCCGAGCTGACTCCCCAGGTCGCTCCACGGCGCCCGGATGAGCAGCCCGAGCAGCGGCAGCACCAGGAACACCAGGCCGATCAGGCCGGGTACGAGCAGTGCCAGTGGCGCGCCGCCGCGTCGGGAGCGATCGGCCCGCGTGCGTGCGGGTCGCAGGCGTGTGGGTCGCAGGCGTACCGATCGCTCACGACGGCCGGGGACCCGGGGAGGTTCGATCACGGCGCCTGGAAGCCCGCCGCCGTCAGGGCCGTCCGGCCGGGCTCGGACAGCACGAACGCCACGAACGCCTTGGCCGCGTCGCCGTTGGGCGCCTTGGCGAGCGGGACGATCGGGTACGTGTTGACCGCCTGCGCGGATTCGGGGAAGTCCACGCCGACCGCCTTGGCGCCGGCCGCCTTGACGTCGGTGCGGTAGACGAGTGCGGCGTCCACCTCGCCGAGGGTGAGCTTGGTCAGGGCGGCCTTGACGTCCTGCTCCAGCGTGGAAGGGGTGAACTTGACGCCGGCCGCGTCGAGGGCGGTCTTGGCGGCGGCGCCGCACGGGACCTGCGGGGCGCACTGGGCGACCTTGAGGCCGTCCTGCTTGAGGTCGGCGAGCGACTTGATGTTCTTCGGGTTGCCCGGCGCCACCGCGATCTGCAACGTGTTCTTGGCAAACGCGGTGGGCGTGCCGTCGGCGTTCTTGGCATCGGTGACGAGCTTCATGTTCTTCTCGTCGGCGGACGCGAACACGTCGGCGGGCGCGCCCTGGTTGATGCTCGCCGCCAGCGCCGAGCTGCCGAGGTAGTTGAACTTGACCGTGACACCCGGGTGCGCGGCCTCGAACTGCTTGCCCAGCGCACTGAACGTCTCGGTCAGCGACGCGGCGGCGAACACGTTGACGGTGCCCTTGAGTTCCTTGGCGCCGGCGGCGGGCGCGGACGTGTTCGCATTGACCGGCGGAGTGGCCCCGCCGACCTTCTTGTCGTCCTTGTCGTCGTCGCTGCCGCAGCCGGCGAGGGCGATCAAGGCCCCCGCGAGCAACGCGGCCGAGACCGCACGTCGGGTCCGCACCGTGCCCATTGCACCCATCGTGTGTTCACTCCCCACTAATCGAGGGAGTGCTCGCGCGCTCCCTCGGTCCGCTCCACCATGACATTCGTCGACTTCACCACTGCCGTGGCGAGCACCCCGACCGCAAGGCCGAGTTCGTCCGCGGCCTCGGCGCTCATCAACGAGACCACCCGGTACGGCCCGGCCTGGATCTCGACCTGGGCCATCACCGTGTCCTTGCGGACGTCGGTGACGATGCCGCGGAAGCGGTTCCGCGCCGACGACCAGCCGAGCCGCTCACTGTCCGCACGAGCGTCCCCGGCCGCCGCCGAGCGAGCGAACGCGGCCAACGCCGCGCCCTCCACCACCCGCCGACCGTTCTCGTCCCGCCGCGCGTCGAGCCGACCGGAGTCCACCCATCGCCGCACCGTGTCCGCACTCACTCCGAGCAGAGCCGCCGCATCACCGATCCCGAACATGTTCACGGCCGGGATCCTAGTCACGCGCACCTCTCCCAGAGAGCAAGGCCGACACCCACAAACGCCGGCAGAAGCCGCCGAGTGCGGCGCTCATCCTCGCAGATGCAAGGTATAGATAGCCAGGCACCTCGCAGATTCGATCCATACGACCACGCTGCGCGGTGGTGCCGGTGCCCAGCGGCCACCCCATCCGGCCCCAAGGCGCGGCCGGGGACGCAGCAGCCGTCCGGCCCCACGCCGACGGGCGGACGATCCGTGGCCGCCGCCGACTGCCGGGCGGACTCGAGCCCGTGGTCGCCGGCCGGTCGAGCGGGCCGGCCCATCGGACAACCTCCGCGCTGCGCACCGCCCCGCTACCCGGCGACACAGGCCACCGACGGCGAAAGCCGGCAGGCAACACCCCCGGTCGGGGCTCGCCGAACCCCGCCGGCCAGGGGCCGTCGACGGCGACATGCGCCGGCACGGGCGTTCGCCGCGCACCTGGATCACGGCCGGAGCGCCCCGGGCCGGGCCACCGGGCGCACCCACGTATCACCGCACCAGGTCCCGGGACCCGTCCCACGAAACGCGCGAACATCGCGGCGTGCCACCCGACTCGCCCCGGTCCCATCCGACGCCGACCCTTCCCCCGTGGTGCGCTGCCTGTCGGCAGCGCACCAAACATGCGTCAGCCGGCGATGGGTGTGTCGACGAGGCTGATCCACCAGGCGTCGCCACCGCCCGCGTGGCCGACCATGGCATCCGCAAGGGTCCGGCGTACCGCGAGCGGGGTCCGACGCCACTCCGGGAATCGCCATATCCAACGACGCACCTCCCCGAGGTTGCGCCCCTCGCGCAGGAGCACCGCGCCCAGGTATCCGACCTCCACCCAACGCGGCCCGAGCGCCACCTGCCCCCAATCCACGACGGAGAGTCGCCCATCGGCACGGATGCTCATGTTGGCCGAGGTCAGGTCGGTGTGCAGCAGACGGTTGCCCCACAACGGCCCACTCCGCGCCGCCGGAAGATGCTCCCGCAACCGACCGACGAGCGTCGGCAACACGGCCGTCCGACCCGGTTGAATCCGCCCGATGCGATCCACGGCCCCCACGACCTGAGCCAGGTCCGGCGAATCGAGACACAACCGCACCGGCCGCCCCTCCACATGCTCGAACACCAGAACTCGCCACCCGTCCACCGCCCCATGCCGCAACAACGCGGAGACAGAACCCCCGTGACACCGCTCGCCGCGATCTCACTGGTCTGCGCCCGAGCGGACAACGGCGCAGTCGCCTCCTCCGCAGCCTTGACGAACACACGACCGGTCGGCGTGGCGACGCTCGCGGCGAAGGAACTCGTGAACGGACCGGCCACGGACTCGACCGACAGCACCGCCCCCACCACCTTCATCACGAAGTTGGTGACCTGATAGGGCAGTTCCCACCACCCATAACACCTGCTCACATCGCCCCCCGAACGGCGCCGCCACCGCACGCAATCGGCACCGCAACCGGACGCCCCACAGCACACCCGAACGCGTCAACGCGCCATAGCCCGCAGTCCATCCATAGCGGAAATGGGCTCGGTCGGCCAGCAACGCGAGGTGCGGAAAAGCGCTGGCAACGGCGGAGTGGGGGGGCCGCCCGGCAAGGTCCGCCGAGGAGCCTTCCCGCGTGCGCGGGGAGCAGGACTGGGTGGCACGTCTGAGCACCGAAGGCCCGGGGCCATCCCCGCGTGCGCGGGGAGCAGCTCGCCGACCGGATCACGACACTCGACCCGTCGGGACCATCCCCGCGTGCGCGGGGAGCAGGCTTGATGGCCTGCGAGCCTAGTGCTCGGTAGGCGCCTTTGCGAGTAGTTTCATTGAGTAGGTCATTAGGATCTTTTCATTGCTTTTGGTGCAGATGCGGTACGCGCAGTCGTGCCGGCGGTGTCCGCGCCGCAAGCAGCACTGAGGATCAAGACCATGGACCTCATGGTCGAACGTCAGCACCTTGACCCCGGTCATGATCTCGCGAGAGCGTCGCTCATCCAACTTACTCGGCAGCTTTCATGATTGATCGCGGCGGGACAGAGCGCCCTCTCTGCGGAATCCTGGGTATCCCATTGCACGGCCTGGGCCAAAGCCGACGCCACCGCCATCGGCGCATTTGCCGGCGCCACCGCGCGTATGTACCGCACCTTGGCCGAGCGCAAGCCGGACGCAGCGTGGCTCGGAGCAATGGCAGCAGCGGCCCGGAAGTGGGCATCTCACCGCGGCGTGCTCGTCTGAGCAAGTCTGCTGGACGACGTTCGGACACAGGAGGCCTGACCAAGCGCTTGGACCCCGGCAGAGGGGCTTTTGCGGATGGGTCGGGCCGTTTCGGCGTGCGGTCGCGTCTTGGTCGGGTCGGGCGCGGGTGGCCTTGTGCTAAACGGTCGGCGTGGACCGGCGGAGATGGGCCCGGTCC